>NZ_JAAQOK010000046.1:0-34518 GCF_011683705.1 Enterobacter sp. 725m/11
AGGGTATATTCCCGGCCGGTGGCTCCTTCGATCGGCATCCAGCTGGTTCTCTCATACCTCGCCCAGATATAGGTTGAGGCATCGGCACCGCTTCCGTTCGCCGTGAAGGTATATTCCGCCCTCAATGTCTGCCCCACCTCCGGCGTGCCGGAAATGTGCAGATCTGCCACCGATGGCGCACCGTAAACATCTAATGCCGGGCTGTGCTGCACCGCACCGACCAGCGACGGCTGACTGCTGCCCTCCGGTATTATCGTTACTTTAATGCTGTAACCCGCGTCTCCCGCCTGGAGGGTGTATTCCCGGCCGTTGGCCCCCTCGATCGGCATCCAGCTGGTTTTCTCATACCTCGCCCAGATATAGGTTGAAGCATCCGCACCGGTTCCGTTCGCCTTGAAGGTGTATTCCGCCCTCAGGGTCTGTCCCACCTCCGGCGTGCCGGATGTACGCACGTCCTCCACCGCTGGCGTGCCGTAAGCCGTCACCGCCTGGCTCTCCTGTAACGTTCCGGTCAGCGACGGGTGACTGCTGCCCTTCGGCGTCACCACCACCCGCACGCTGTAGCCCGCATAGCTGTCCGGCAGCGTGAACGTTCGTGCCGTATTGCCAGCGGCTGCCGCATTCTTCCATGTCTCTCCGTCCTTCCACTGCCACTGGTAGGTGGACGCATCCGCACCGCTCCCGTTTGCCGAGAAGGTGTATTCCGCACTCAGGGTCTGCCCCACCTTCGGCGTGCCGGAGATATGCAGGTCTGTCACCAACGGCGCGCCGTAAATCTCCACGCCGGATTCGCCTTTTTTGCCGTTGACCGTGGCGCTCACCGTGATGGTTCCACCGGTATTTTTCGTGGTGACGGTCATTATCCCCACGCCTCCGGTTCCGGTGATGGTGCTGGTCTCCCCCTGGGCCACCAGCTCCGGTTTGTCGATATCCCAGACAATCGCCTCGCCCACTACCGCACGGCCAAATCGGTCCTTCACCGTGGCGGTGTAGGTAATGGTGTTCAGCCCGTTAGCTTCCACGCTGGCCGCACTGGCAGTGACCGTCACGGCTGACGCTTTCCCGGTGACCGGCTCCGTTTTTGACGACGCCTTATAGCCCTCATTTTTGGCCGCGTTGGTAGCGGTTACCGCGACAAACAGCGTTGCCCCTGTGTCCTGCTCTGTCAGGTGATAACTTTCCGACGTGGCGCCGTCGATCGCGCCACCGTCACGGTGCCACTGGTAGCTCAGCTTCACCTCACCGCCGCCGTTCTGTTCCACGTCCACCTTCTCAACGCTTACCGTGTCACCCACCTTCAGCCCGGCGGTTTGGTTCAGCGTGATGCTTTTGATCGTCGGAATCCCCTGCAGCGCCACGCCGGACTCGCCCTTTTTGCCGTTGACCGTGGCGCTCACCGTGATGTTTCCGCCGGTATTTTTCGCGGTGACGATCATCGTTCCCGTGCCTTCTGTACCGGTGACGGCGCTGGCCTCTCCCCGGCTCACCAGCTCCGGCTTGTCGATGTCCCAGACAATCGCCTCGCCCACAACCGCACGGCCGAAGCGATCCTTCGCCGTGGCGGTATAGGTAATGGAGTTGAGCCCGTTCGCATCCACGCTGTCCGCGCTGGCGGTTACCGTAACATCTGACGCCTTCCCGACCACCGGCTCCGTTTTCAACGACGCCTTATCGCCTTCATTTTTGGCCTCGTTGGTCGCGGTCACCACCACAAAAAGAGTCGCCCCCGTATCCTGCTCCGTCAGGTGATAACTGTCTGACGTGGCGGCATCGATCGCGCCACCGTCACGGTGCCACTGGTAGCTCAGCGTCACCTCACCGCCGCCGTTCTGCTCCACATCCACCTTCTCCACGCTTACCGTATCGCCCACCTTCAGCCCGGCGGTTTTGTTCAGCGTGATGCTGCGGATAATCGGGTAACCGTTGAGCGTCAGCTGCGTCGCTTGTTTTTTGCCGCCAATATCGACCTCTATTTGCGCATTGCCCCCCGCGGATGCGGTCGTAAACGTGGCCGTCGCTTTGCCTTCTGCATCGGTTTTTTCGATCGCGTTGCTTAGCGCTCCAAACTGCTGCGTGATTAGCGTCCACGTTACGGGAGCGTCCGGTACGCTATTGTTGTGCTCATCAAGCGCGATGGCGGTCAGCGTCGAAGTGCTGCTCCCATTGGCATTCAGCGTATCTGGGGTACCTTTAAGCTCAACATGATTCACTTTCCCGACAGTCACATTGACGATCTTCTGCTCATCACCGGCGGAGACTTTCACCTGCGATGGCGCTTTTTCAGGTACTACGACGGTTGCACTGGCAATACCGTGCTCATCGGTGTCTCCGGTAGGCGCTTCCCGGAACTGACTCCCTTCTATCCGCCAGGTGATGGCCTGCTTACGGCTGATAACCGCGTTATCAAACCGGTCATACAGCTGCGCGCTAACGGCTTTATCCTCACTGCCTGCGACCACGTTTTCCGGGACGTCCAGCACCACTTTTGCCACCGGCCCTGGCTCAAGGCTTACGGGCGCTGACGGGCTACTCACGGTATCTACCGTGGCGTTCACCACCCACTTCTCTGCTGCTTTTTGCGGCGCGATAAGTGCGATGGATGCTCTTCCCTCGCTATCCGTTTTGCCGCTCAGGGTTTCACCGTTACTGCTCCACGTGACGTTCTTCTCAACCGTCAGAGGCTTACCATCCTGATCGGTAACTTCAATAGTGAACGTCTTTTCCGTGGCAACTTCTGCGCGCTCGGGAGAGGCCACGAAGCGGATGGCAAGCGGGTGGGCAAAGTCGACCACCAGCGCCATCTTCTCCTGCTGAACATTGTTATCACTGGCGGTGCTCTGGGTCTGGATCCCGCCTGGCGGGATCAGCGAGGCCGTAATTTCATCTTCACCATCCGCCATGATGTTTTCTATTTTTACCAGCGCCTGACCGTGCTCATCGGTGCGTACGCTGTTTTGCGACAACGAGCCAAGCGAGTTCCTGCTCTGCCAGTACACCATCTGATCGGTCAGAGGGGAGCCCTGACCGTCTTTCACCTCGGCTAACACCAGCAACGCACCGTGACTCTCTTCGAAGAACTTCACGCTGCCGTCACGGCGGATCTCACCGGGTGAAAGCAGATGATCGATACGCAGGGTGGTTATCGTTGCGCTCCCGGTAATTTTTGCCGTTCCGCTCTCCCCTGGTATCCCTTTTTTGTTGAACGGTGTGACTTCAAAGACCACGCTTCGGGCCATATCACGCGTTTGCACCTCATACGTAGCACTCCCTTCCTTGAGCAGTTCGCCTGAATCTGCGTCATACCAACGCATCCGGGTTTGCTCAGGGTCTTCATCCTCCCCTTCATTGCTTTTATAGAGATAACTCCCCTCCAGGATCTGGCCCGGGGACATGTCCCCCTTAATGGCAACGCTCTCTACGGAAGGGGCAAAATCGCCCGGCGTCACGGTCAGGTGATAGCTGGCGGAACTTAATACGTGCTCCGGATCGACAGGTGACGTTTCCGTCGCGGTGATGGTGACATCGCCCCGATGCGTTGGGTTCACCAGACCGCTGCCCGGCTCCACGGTCGCGATCGCCGTGCTGGAGGAGGTGTAGCGAATGACGCCCCCCTGCCCACCTTTCACCGCGTGCAGCAAAGGCACGCCAGCCTGCGTGATTTTTTCCGTCGGGCTGAAATAGAGACGTCTGTCTTTTTCTTCCTGCTTATAGGCGAGAACGATGTTGTTATTACGGGTAACGAACTCCGTGCGGGACTGCATGAGCGATGGCAAAGCCGCCGCATTTTCACTTGCCAGCATCTCGGAAAGTTTTCGGCCAAACTCCCAGTGGAAATTCAGCCCCACAGAGAAGTTATCCCGCTGCCCGCTAATCATGCTCTGCTCCGCGCTGACCCCTACCAGCGGCACAGGTTGCCACTTAAGCCCGAGGTTAAGCCCGTGAGGATTGTGGCTGGCTTCGCTGCGGCTGCCGTTAACGTCCACTTTGTCGCCATACCACTGGAACCAGCCCAATTTAAGCGCTACGTGCTGTGAAAGAGCCGTCTCCAGATTGAGATCCCAGCCGCGGGCGGCACGTTCATACAGTTCATAGCGGTCGGGATCGTCATTAAACATGCTGTCGTCAGAATGACGCCAGCCGCTCAGGGGCAGGTAGTAGTTCGCGGACGCACGAATCCCATCGCTCCACAGCTCAGCGCCGGCCCCCATTCGGTTATGGTGGCGCGTGACATCCTGATCGAAAAAGAGGTTTCCACCCGCCATCAGATGCGGGTTAAAGGTATGTCGCCAGCCCAGGCCAACGTTAAGGATATCGCGCTCGTTCCAGCGGTGTGCGCTCATCTGAGTGAACAGAATGTCGTGTTGCCAGATTTTAACCGGCCACAGATAGTCCAGCCCGAAGTCGCGGCTATCGCTCCCGCCTATACCGACGTCTGCCGTAACGCGGGCTTTCCCGCCGATATTGTTTAACCACGCTTCCACTTCCTGGGTTAACGCGGCATTCACCTCGCTATTTGCCGCACCGCGCAGGGCATCACCCGCGCCGTTTTGTTGGGCGCTTCCCCACATGCCAGCCATTTTATCCCGCAGGGGCTGATTGCTTTCGCTTTCAATGGTTGCGTGAGTTTCAGTTTGCGCCCGCGCGACGGGGGGAACCGTGAGCAAAAAGATGGAAAATAAATAATGTAAAAGGATTATCCACACGGATAATTTTTGACGTAAAGAACAGTACGAAACACTGGGCATTGTGACGCATCCCTAATTAATTAAACTCCCTGGTTAGCGATATTAAGATCCAGATAATTCCTAAACTCCATACAGTAATCAGGAGATGATCATGAAATTTTCCGTCCCTCATTAAATTCAATGCTTAGGCGTTGATGTTTAACAACTCTTTCAGCCTGCTTCATAAATTTCTCAGCCCAACTTCAGCCGTATATTTTCCGGAGCAGGTAATTCTTAACAGGGAACAGACACCTCGCAATTTTATTGCTGACCGTCTTCTTATGCAGGTTTTCCCCTAATGGCAGGATGATCCCATCAATACTCTGGATGTCATTTAATAAGGAAGATCGTTGACATGAATAAAACTGGACTGGCCCTGCTTATTTGTGCACTATTGAGTGCCCCCGCTTTTGCGCAAAATTCCGTCACGCACGAGCAAGCCTGGGAAGGCACTTCGTATCTCTCCGTTATCGTGAAATTAAAACCCGGTACAACGCTTAATAAGTCTTCACCCTTTTCATTACGCGACAGTACCCTCGCCGTGAGTCCGTTATTTACGGCAAATCATTTGCGCAGCAGTGAATTAAGCGAGATGGATGCGCTTAATGAACGCTACGGCTTTAACCGTTATTTACGTATAGCCCTGCCAGCCGATAAGCAACATGACGCGGCATATATCAATGACGTAATTAATGAACTGGCGGCGCGACAAGATATTGAGCTGGCTTACCCGGAATCTATGCCGGTGTCGCTGGAAAAGGGGGTCACGGCTCCCGACCTGCCGCCCTATTCCGGGCTGAGCTATGCCCTGAACGGTACCAGCCAGGCCACCGTCCCGGATTTTCGTGGATTGCAGGATTACACCAAATCGCCAGATGAAAAACGGCCCGGCTACTATATGGGTGGCGTTAATCGCGACAGCGTAAGTCAGTATTCAGGGCACGATGGTAGCGGCATTTCGCTGGTCTCAATGGAAAACAACGCATGGAATACCAGCCATGTGAATTTGCCGCCGATCGATTTCCATGAAGGTGATAAGCGCTATACGCCAGGCGAAGATCACGACACCAGCTCCGTCGGGATTATGGCGGCGAAAGATATCAATGCGGGCATCAAAGGCCTGACGTGGAACGCCCGTATGGGATACGTCAAATGGCAGGCCAATAATCTCTACAATATGATCCCCAGACTCCAGGCAGGAGATGTGGTGCAAATAGGTATGCAGACCGGCGGAGGAGATGTGACAGGTTGCACCTCCTCTTGCTATGTCCCCCAGGAAAACGCTCCAGCCTATTATGACGTGATAAAAGCGCTGACGGATAAGGGCGTGCACGTGATTCAGGCGGCAGGCAATGGCAATATCAACCTCGATCACGACGGATTTAATGGAAAATTTGACGTTAAAAAGCGGGATTCCGGCGCGATCATTGCGGGCGCGTTTTGTGCAAACAATGGCAAAAAAGCCTCTTTCAGCACCTATGGCTCACGTGTGACCAGCGCCAGCTGGGGCTGCTGGGATGTGGTTACTACGGGTTACGGCGGTTTGCATAGCATAAAAAATGCGGAATACACCTCAAGTTTCTCCGGCACGTCCTCCGCGAACCCGATTATCGCAGGCGTGGTCGCCAGCCTGTCGGCCATTGCAAAAGCGCACAATATCACCGTCACGCCTCAACAGATGCGCTCCATTCTCCAGGAAACCGGTACACCTTTAGCTGCGGGGGATTCAGCGAAAGTAGGTACTCACCCCAATATGGCAAAAGCGGTAGCCAGGATTCTGGATCTCAAAGAGGAAGAGCAGGAGGAGGTAAAGGCAGTGCCGGGAGAAAACTTTACCGTTACCGGCACGACCGATTCTTCCCGTGCGTATCAGTTAGACGGGAGCGCCAGCAAGAATGCCGTCTCCTGGAAATGGACTATCGACAAAAACAGTACTGGCACATTCTGGCTACAGGAGAAACATGCCGGAGGCTGGGTACGTGAAGTTTCAGGGCCTACCGCCCGGGCACTCATTCCCGCCAATACAGACGGAGAAGCAACCTACTGGTTAACCGTCACGGGCAAAGACGGAAGCGTGAGCGCTGAGAAGATCACCGTAACGGTGAAAAAACCACAGTTACCTGATATTCCTGATGACAGCGCAGAAGCGTATAACCCGCGGATCGCCTACCCGGTGAAATGTACCCGCGTATCGCATAACGGCAAAATCTGGCTGAATCAGTGGTATGTCAACGCAGGACAAGAAGAGCCAGGAAGCGGCGGTGAGTGGGGGGCATGGCGAACGTCGGATGCAGCTAATAATAGCTGCCCTTAAAAACCCTTTTGGTTAACATAATAGTAAAGCCTGGATATAAGCCAGGCTTTACTTTATTAATTCAACACTCAGGAAAAGCGTAAAAACGTCATTTCTTAAACTCCGTACTCGCTCAGATTTTATTAATATGCGTCAAGGACTGAAATTGGCAGTACTATTTCATACTCTGTCGCGCTCAGCCCTCTTTACAGCACGAACGGTCGCTCTTCTCTGCCGAAACTCCCCGACTCTTAATGGCTCAGAGAAGTCTCTTATTCAAGCCGGTTGTCTCCTCCCGTTACTATTTGTCCCTGTTATCACACGGTAATAACGCCTTTTTACCTGCGCCGCAGGTGAGATTAACTTTTCGTTATTGTTCAGTAATAAATAAGGGAACTTATGAAATTAACAGGATCTGCTTTTGTCCTTGCCGCTTTACTGGCAGGGGCGGGCGTCAGCGTTTCAGCTAACGCCGCCACGACCTCGCCATCGGCAAACTGCGAACAGGGTCACCAGAACTGCATGAAAGAACTAGGCACGCTGGAACGCGCCGTCAACGGTGCAAAAGTGAAGGTGGTTGAGGGGCAAACGATTCGTGCGCGCTTCTTTAACGACGGAACCGAACTGCCAAATCTGGAAACGCGCGTCACCATTCTTGCTGGCGAAGAGGCCCACTGGTCCTACGCCCTCGCCCAGGCTATCAATCAGCAGCACCCCGAACTGCGTGCCGGTTTCAGGCACAGCAACGGCGAGATTACACCCGATGAGTCAGAGCCAAATAAGGTGTATGCCAAACAGAACAACCCTCTCAGTCACGTAGAAGTGTCCTTCAATTAATTCAGGGAAGATTATTTTGAAACTACTCAAGATGAATAATATTACGTCGGCGTTAGCCGTGGCATTGATTGGTATGTATTCCACGGGCGCACTGGCGCATGGCTATGTTTTTGAACCAAAATCCCGTTCGGTGATTCATTTCCCGCCGATGAACGATAAAGGTGAGCATAGTAACGTCTGGCCTGCTGACGCCGTGGAAGCGCCGAAGCTCCCGGCTGGCAACGATATGAGCCCAACCCCGATCGCCAACGAACAGCTATTCCAGTTCCCGCCGGATGGAAAACTGGCAAGCGGTGGTTCAACGGCAACTCCCGCCTTCAGCAAGCTTGATGACGAAAAGCAGAATACCTACAACAACCCGATGTCTGCGGGTCCGCACCAGTTTAAATGGCATTTACCGGCTAAGCACCGCACCACCTATTTTACCTACTACATCACTAAGCCGGACTGGCAGTCTGTTCCGGGTGCGGATTCGCGCCTGACCAGAGCGATGTTTGAAGATAAGCCATTCTGCCATAAGGTTTATACCTATGCGCCAGGCAACCCGTCGGCCGATATTTCGCTCCCGACAGGCTTCGAAACCCACACCTGCGACGTACCGGAGCGTGAAGGTAAGCAGAAAATTTATGCCGTCTGGCGCGTGCGCGATACCGATAACGCATTTTATCAGATGATTGACGTCGATTTTGGCGGTGAAGTCATTACCAAACCGGTGGCCAACGTCACGCCATCCAGTCATAACCTGTCAACCAGCACGCTGTCGCTGGACGGTAGCGCCTCAACGGGGAAAGAGCTGAAGTACAGCTGGGCCGTCACCAGCAATGCCGATAAGGTCATTCTGGAAAACAGTACCAGTGCTAAAGCCAGCATTCGCCTGAAGGCTAAACCTGAGAGCGATTTTACCGTCAACGTGAAGCTGACCGTCACCAATGATAAAAACGTGAGTGATTCAAAAACCGTCACCCTGAATGCCAAAGCTGAAGCGGATAGCACGGCACCGGAGGCGAAGGCAGGCAGTGACTTCACCGTTCACAGCAACAGTGAATCACGTGGTTATGACCTTAACGGTTCCGCAAGCGTCAATGCTGAAAAATACCAATGGACTATCGTTTCAGGGCAGGACATTGGTGCGTTGCAGGTTGCTAACGGTGGCGAATGGGTTTCAACCGTCCACGCGGCAAAAGCCCGTGCGCTGATTAAACCCGGCAAAATCGGTAAAGTGACCTATCGCCTGACGGTGACGGCCAAAAATGGCAAAACCAGCACCGACGATATCACCGTGACCGTGAAGGAAGCGCAGCAGGCTTCTGATGTGCAGATCAATACGGGCAACAACCAGGACACCATCGTTGGCAGTGACGTTATTGCTGCCGCCGTCGTGTCCAAAAACAATGACTCGTTAAAAGGGGCAAAAATTGAATGGTCCGCACTGAATCACGCCGATAAGATTCAGATCTCGTCACCAAATAACTTCAGCACCAACCTCATGGGTAAACATCCGTATACCGACAATGTGGACGTGACGCTGCAGGTGAAAGTGACGGCGCCTGACACCGGTAAAGTCTCCACGGCGACGAAGGTGATCAAGCTGCGCCCGGCGCAAACCGATGTAAAAGCCTGGGATCACAGCAAGACTTACAAGACACCTTGTGAAAAAGTGAGCTATGAGGGCAACATCTGGCTGAACAGCTGGGAAACCCGAGGCGTTAAGCCCGGTTCCGATGGCGAGTGGGGCGTCTGGAAGAAAGAAGGTGCTGCCAACATGCCTAAAGAGTGCAAATAATACTGTAAGTTAACTCTGGCCGGGTCCTCACTGGCCCGCGCCTGACATTATTATTCCCTGCCTACACTTTCGTTATCATTTTTGCGCCGGAAATCGCCCCTTCGTTCCGGCGCTTTTTTATCGGTATAAGATCACCCACCCTATCGCGGCAATAATCGGATACGGGCCGAAAGGAAACGGTTGACCGGGCTTGATCCGCAACAGAATCAGCGCCGTTATCAGCGCCAGCAGGGTCGAGGCAACAAAAACATTCAGCAGCGCTAGCGGGCCAAGCCACGCCCCGATCGCCGCCAGCAGTTTCATATCCCCCATCCCCATCCCTTCATGGCCGCGCAATAAACGAAACAGCAAAGAGAGCGTCCAGGGCACGCCAAATCCCAGCAGAGCGGCGATTAATGCCTGCGTTGGCTCCACCCGGCTATAGCCGCTGACGGCAAACGCCAGCGACATCGCCAGCAGCGGGAGCGTCAGACGGTCGGGCAGGAGCATGGTGCGCAGATCAATGAACAGCAGCGGCAGCAAAAACGTCACCGCCAGCAGGTCGAACAGGCTCTGCGGCGTGACGCCCTGCTGCCAGATAATCACCCCGTACAGCAGCGCCATAAGCCCTTCAACCAGCGGATAGCGCCACGATATCGCCTGACCACAGCTGGCGCAGCGCCCGCGCAGCAACAGCCAACCCATCAGAGGAACATTGTGGCGAAATTTAATGGGGTGTTTACAGCGTGGGCAATGGGAAGCAGGCCACGATAAAGAGAGTGCTTCACCGTGGAGAATCAAGGGGAGCCGATAAATGATGACATTGCAAAAACTGCCGATAATGGCGCCCAGAAAAACGCTAAAAACGAGTATTACACTCTCAACCATGGTTCCACACTCTGAGGGACATGCAATCTCCGATAATAGCAGAGACTACTCGTTATATTTAGGCAGCCTGTTTGCACGTAAAGTACAAAAGTCTCCGCGCAAGTTCGCCCATTCAATATTCAGATGCGCTTTTGCATATTGTGCCGCTTCTTTCCACAATAATGCCGCGATATGCCACTCCTTTCCCTGTTCATGTTCTGCCGCTCGTGAAGAAAGTGAAAACCACAGGGTAGCAGGATCGCGTTTGTCGCTTTGCCAGTCCATCGTTAAGCCCTTTAGAAAAAATCCCAGCGTATCAATAGCGACGATAAAATAATTGAGCTTAAAATGATAAATACCTGAATAACGCTGAATGCCTCAGTGGGAGAACAACGCTGATTACCAATATTATCCGCTGGCTGGCCTTTTCGGGTCTCTATATCCTGCTGGCATTGCTGAGCTTTCATACGCGGGATAGCTGGAGCCTCTCCACCACGCTCTGGCTCCCGGCGCCGTTGCTTTTCGCCGCGTTATGGCTGACGGCCCCGCGAGAGTGGCCGCTGTGGCTGGCTACCGCGGGCTTGCTGCATGTGTTTGCTGGCGTCTGGATAGGCCGCCCGCTCGCGCTGGCGTGCCTGTTCGCCCTCTTCGACGTCGCGATATTTCCACTGTGCGTCGCCGTCTTTCGTCTGAATGCGCAACTGCCTGCGCTGCGTTTTGCGCGCAGGCCGATTATTGGTGAACTGATCTACCCCCTGCAGTTAATCTTCAGCATTTTTTGCGGCAGCCTGCTGCTTAATCTGGCGCTGTTACTCTCAGGGTATCCGATTGCGCCTCTGCATTTTTTTTCCTGGGTGCTGGCGGCATTAACCGGCATTCTCGCCATTCTGCCGCTGCTGCGTGAGAGCAAAATGCCGTCGCACCCGTGGTTTAACGGGCGGGAAGCTCTGCTCCTTGCCGCGAATACCCTGGTGCTGATAACGGGGTACTTTTTCCTGCCACCGCTCTGGCAGGGGCTAAACCTGCTGCTGGTGCAAACGACGGTGGTTTTACTGAGCGTGTTTGCGCTCTCCGGACGCGGCGTTGGCGCTCTGCTGCTTATTCAATACCTGATTGTGGTGCTGGCGACCCAGCAGCGGGAAGGGATTTTTTACACGCTAACGCCCGATCTCATCCCCGCAATCTGGCAGGCGCAGTGGTACCTGGTATTTTCGGCGATTTTTGCCAACTGTTTATATCAGTACCGCCGCTGGATCCAACAGCAACAGGCGCTCGCGGCCAGCACCAGTGCCATCATTATTCGCCTGTCGCAGACGGGTTCTTGCGTCGTGTTTCGCCTCTCGATGCCAGAGGAGGAGATCCTCTGGCAAGGCAGTACGGAAGCGCTGTTCCCTGATGAGGAAAAGACGCTGAGCACCCTGACGCTACTGGACGCACACTGCGATACGCCGTTCCTGCCCGGTTTTCGCGCCTGGTACTCACAGCAACGTGAAAGCAGCTTTGCCCGGGAAGTTGTTCTGCAAACGCTGCACGGAAGGCAGATGCGCGGGATGGTGATGTTTCACAGGATTGGCAACACCGCGCATCTGATGGGGGGAGTGAGCCTCTTTCTCACAGCATCCGCTGCAGAATCTCCCGCTGCCCGCTAAAGGTGTACTTCAACACCGCCGCGACATGCCCAAGCAGAATTACACCCAGCAGAATGCAGCTATAGCGATGCACCTGGAAGAAAAACGCATTCACTTCGGCGATGGCAATCGGGCGGGAAACCGGCACCAGACCAAACAGGTTGTAGTCTTTTTGCAGCATCAGAAAACCGCTAACCAGCACCACCATAATGGTCAGATAAAACAGCTCATGAATAAATACCACCAGCTGTTTTTTACGTCCGGCTACCGTTGCCGGATAGGGCACCGAAGGGCGGAAGAAACGCCAGACGAAGCGCACCATCATGATAGGCGTGGCGATGGTACCCAGCGACATATTCAGCACGGAGAAAAAGGTAAACCAGCGGGTTCCTTCCAGCGCGTGCAGAATATAGCCCATGCACATCGCGTAGATAATGACGGCTGCGACCACCCAGTGCAGAAGGCGAGAAAACCGATCGTAACGTTTGGCAATAACCAGAGAAGTTTGCATAGTCGTTGTCCTGAAAAACAAACAGCACGGCTCCCTGCGAAGCCATGCTGTTTAAAAAAGAGGTTATTCAGCTACCCACAAGTTGCGGGCCCGATCCGGCGACCAATGGCTGGCACCTGTATGACCAATCTGACAGCGGTAAACGTTGCCCTCATAGAGCACTTTATCCCCTACGGCATAGAGTTTGCCCGGCGTGAATGGGGTAACGTCGCCGCCCTGGCCGCCCTCTTCGCCTCCGCCATCGTCATTATCGGGCACGGTAACGTTGACCGGCTGGCTCGGCGTAGCGAAGTTGTTGGCTGCATCATAGGCGATGACCGTATAGCGATAGCTCATGCCAGGCTGGGTTTGGCTGTCGGTAAAGTTGAGTTCATGGGTATCACCGATCTTTTCCAGACCGCGCCAGATGGCATACCCCGCCACGCCCGTATTATCCTTAGCTGGCAGCCAGCTGAGCGAAACATCCTGCCCCTTTAGCGTGGCCTGCACGCCCTGCACCTGTGTTGGCGCCTGAGTATCCGTTTCGTCGCCCCCATCCGGCAGACTGCCGTCAAGGATGCTCTGGTAGCGGTTCAGAAATTCATAGCCGTAATGTTGACCATTTTTAGTGTTGCCATTGTCCCAGTTCACTGACCAGGTCATGAGCCCTTTTACCGCTTCATTTTTCGCTTCCAGTCGCGAAAGTGCGTTAAAGACACTCTGCGCGTCTCGCACATAGCCGGTTCCTGCCGCATCCGGGTTGGCCGGAAGACCAATCACCAGCTTGTTCGCCGGGATCTTCACATAACCACGCGTCCCGTTTGCCAGGCTGTCGGTGAGATAGTAAAGGAAAAGCTCTTTTTGACGGTCGCTATAGCCCTTCCCCCATTCCTGCGGCAGCCACCATTCACCGACTTCGTCCTTCTCCTCCTGCGTCATCATATTCACGCCGTCGCCCGCCTGGTTGTAATACTGTGGAGCGATAAAGTCATACACGCCCTCAAGATTTTGCAGGTAGGCTTTGTAGTTCACCCCGCGATCGGCCTGGAGATAGGGGAACTCTGGCGCCATGCTGATGATGAAGTGTTTGCCCTGCTGATGATAATGGTCGCGCACCATTTTCAGCGCCGCCGGGATCACCGTACTGTTGTCAGCCGCGGTAATGGCCGTCTGCTCCAGGTCGATATCAAGACCATCAAAACCATAGCGATCGGTCAGGCGAATAATCTCCGCTGCAAGCGCTTCAGTCTGGTCTTTGTTCAGTGCAATGTGCGCGTCAGCGCCGCCCAGTGAAATCAACACCGCGCGCCCCTGCTCGTTCAGCTCTGCAACCTGAGCGCGGAACTCCTCATCGCTCGCGTTGTAGGGTTTGAAGGTGGGAATATTCCCGCTCTGGCCGTCCATAACTTTCATGAAGGAGACGTTGACGACGTTGTAGCCTCTCGGCACTTCACGCAGCGACATATCAGAAGGTAAACCTCCCTGATAGCCGCGCGCTTTGTCTATCTCTTCCGGGTTAATTCCCCAGTTGTGCCAATAACCTACGAGAATTTTTTTCTGACTGATATCCGGCATCTGTGAGGCGGCGTCGGTTGCGGCCGCATGGCTAAACGTGCTGACCAGCATTCCGCTTAACGCCAGACCTGCGGCGATAGCGCTCAGAGATATTTTATTTTTCTTTAACATGGGAGATATCCTGCTCCAGGTTTAATAATGAAATCCTGTCCCGCAAGATAGGATATTCATCTCCCTGAAAACAGGAGAACAGCTCACTGCAGCAGCAGATTTAAAACTCGCCAGCCTGGATATGTCTTATAATAAAATTATCGTGAGATTATTTATACTCACACATTGCTACCCAGTTATCATTAATTTTCATCAGCCAGCTATCTTTATTAATCGGCTTGAATAACAGGTTAATATACTGACCATCTTCACTTATCAGAAAGGTCTTCTCCGGCAACTGATCGCCAACGGCAATTTTTAATTCTGCCACCCGGCCATTGATGACGTTTCCCTTCTGTGTCACCGATTTTAACTGCAGGGTTCGGTTGAATACCCGGTTACCGGCCTCATCGGTTTTTACACCAAATAGCGTTAGCCTGTGGAGTTTAGGCCACCAGGTGATCACACCATTAAACTGGTAATGCTGCAGGCTTTCATCAATAAATTTGCCATTACGTATGACGCTGCTGCAGGGCTCGGCGGGCACTTTTCTGCTCTCCAGGTAGTTGCTGGTCAGGTAAGCCAGCGCGCCACCCAGCGAAACGCTGATGCAAACCATCAATATGACGAATAGTATTCGTAACCGCATTTTCCCTCCTGAGATAGTTCGCCTTCACATTGCGCAACAAACACTTTTGGACCGTTCGACGCGATGTACACGTTATTGATGCCCGCCGGCAGGGCATGCCGCTTTCTCGCCAGCGCCTGCCGATCGACACTGCGCAGCGAAGAGAGATGAAACATGACGCCATCTACGTAGAGATTTTCCTGAAACGCCTGCGGCGTGTCGGCCGTGCAGACCACCACCAGCGTTGGAAGGATAATCAACAAGCTGCACAGCGCCGCCAGCAGAGTCCCGTATTGACGTGAGGGAGTTTTCATTGGCTCCGCCGTGATAGCAGGCAACGACGGGCAATCGACGGGAGTGGGACAAGACGCGTTATCAGGCTCTTCTGGCGGCGGGCAAGCGACCTCACTGTCCTGCGTTTCGCAGGGTGCAAGTACTACACCATAACGGGGAATGGTTTTAATGATCGAGCCCGGCAGGCCGGCATTTTGCAGCTTGCGGCGGAGCATTTTTATAAGCTGGTGATAGCTGGATTCGCTAACAATCATGCCCTGGTTAAGCCAGATCTCTTCAAATATGGTCTCTTTTTTACATTTGCCGCTGAGGATCAACTCCAGCAAACGACGCTCGTTGGGCGTCAGATGTATATCACCATGATCCACGGTTGCCAGAGATGATTTTTCCGGTACGAACGTTACTGACGCTGAAAGAGAGATTTCTTCGTTATTCACGGGTAGGTCCTGGATAATAAAATTACAGCGTTTACATTGTTATGATGAAAAAGCGCAGGGATTAACAGTTACATGTCTGTTATCTAATTCAGGCACAAATTAACAACATATCCCTATAAATGATAGTACCTTCGCCCTTTGCGCTATTTTCCGTCCTGATTTTTCCACAACCAATTCATGATTTCAGAAAGTTTATTCTGAGTAACGCCTGAGTAATACCTGATATTCAACCTGAACAATAAGGAATTCCTTTCCGTACCTGAGAAATATCGCCCTCCATGCCGCTATTTCGCGATAAATAACAAACCATTCAGCTGCTCCGGAAAAAATCTCTATCATAGAATGTGAAAACGTCATTACTTTACCTTTCGGTTTTCCATCAGGATCGGCTGATGCCCCCCAGCAACTATACAGCCCACCACTTTTTAGCTACTCTTTTTCACCTCACTCTGCTCTACACTGTAAGAGTGATGCTAAAGCGCCATTCGCTAAGATGTGCGGTGAACACCTGTCTTTTCCTTGCCGGATCGGATGTCATGCTAAAAACAGTTCTGATTGCCGACGACCACCCTGTCTATTTATTAGGCTTGCGCACATTGCTGCAGACGCGCCCGGACCTTTATCGGGTCGTTCACGAAGCGCTCAGTGCTGATGAACTCATGAATAAACTGGCGAGCGAGCCTGTCGATATCATCATCACCGACCTGAGTATGCCCGGCACGCGCAGCCCGGACGGACTAACCATGATCCGCTCGCTGATTCGCCATTATCCGCAGAGCATGATTGTGGTGGTCACCATGATCACCAATCCTGAGCTTCTGGACTCGCTGCGGCGCAGCGGGGTGCATGCCGTTCTCAACAAAGCCAGTTTGTCCAACAATCTGCTGCAGACGCTGCGCAGCACCCTGCGGGGGCAAATCGAACCGGTGAAGCCTCAGGCACAGTTGACCGAACGGGAAACAGAAGTGCTGCGCCTGCTGGTGCGCGGTTTCACCGTGAACGAGATCAGCGCCCAGCTTAACCGGACGAAGCAGACCATCAGTACGCAAAAAAAGAGTGCCATGAGCAAACTCAACGCCAGGAATGATTTCGAGCTGCTTCAGTGCGCGCAAAGTCTGGGGCTGGTTAGCTGAGCATGCGCAGAGGCTGGCTGGCGACATTATTTATCCTCATGCTGATAAGCGGGCACGCGGCGGCTGGCACGCTGCGCGTGGGCCTGCTGAGCGCCGCGCCGCCTTTTCTCGTAATCGATCGGCCGCCGGGAATTCTGGATGATGAACTCAGCATATTGTTTAGCAATACGACGCTGCCGGACGTCCAGCGTTTTAGCGACCCGGCAACGGCGCTGGATGCGTTGAAGCGAAAGCGCATCGATGTGTTAATCGCCACCCGGCGTCCTGCAGCCGATCTGGTCGCCAGCGAGCCAATGTTCGCTTTCCCGCTGGCGTCCCTGAGCATAAAAGAGGGACGCGGCGGTACACTGTGCTTTCCGGAATTACCGTCAGAGGTCGCGGCCCGCTGCTCTGCGACGGGTTCAGCCTCACCGGGGGAAAACGTCAGGCAGCTGGCAGCAGGGAAAGCGCGGGAATTCATCGCCCCGGAGTTTGTTTTACGTAACTGGCTGACCCACTCCCCCGCCACCACGCTGACCCTGACGCCGCTGGACGATACTCCCCCGCTACATTTTCGTGCCTGGGCTCTGCCTGAGCAGGCAAACACGCTGGAAATCTTCAACGAGCGTATTCACACCCTTAACCCGGAAGACGCTGAATGGCTGGAACAAAAGTGGCTTTTGCCGGACGGCAGCGTCTTTGACGCCCGCCATTCCCCCGTGAAGGAAAATGCGCCCAAAATCACGCTGCACGTTTTGCTTCCCGCTATTTCGCCGCCAATGGTCACGCTCACGCCTGACGGGCATATTCAGGGGGTATGGCGCGATCTGCTGCTCAATCTGTTTCCGTCCAACCTGTATAGCCTGACCTTCAACCTTGATGCGCCCCCGCTTCAGTATGCGGAGAACACGTTGCGCATAGTCGCCAGCGCGACGCCACCGTCAAAGAGTGCCATCACGTTTGACTCACTGAGCTGGGCCCTGCTCAGTGAGGACAGCAACCCGCTTTCCGGCTCCTTGTCCGCATTACAGCATAAGCGGATTGCCGTCATACGCATCTCTCCGCTCGTCACGTTACTGCGTCAGGCGTTACCTGCGGATAACCTGGTGCTGGTTAACTCGCTCGATCAGGGTTTTGAATTGCTCAAAGCCGGAGGCGCGGACGGGCTTGCGGGCGATGCGTTTATACTCCATCACCTGCTGCGCCAGCATAACGCCAGCAATCTGTCGCTGACGCCGCTGGCGCTGCCGGAAGTGCCGCTATGGTTTGTACCAAATATTTCTGACCCGGCGGATGCCAAAAGGGTGAATGCGGTCATGGCGTCCGTAACGCAGGCTGATATCTACGCGAGCCTTAACCTGTCGCAGGCCGTACAGACGACACCCACCGCCCCGGTGCAATCGCTATGGCTGGTCATGCTCGCCGTGGTGGCGATTTGCGCGGCATTCGTCGCCCTGCTGACCTTTAGCGCCGCGCAGAGCCAGCGACGCCAGCGCGAGCGGGACACGGCAGAGCTGCACAACGCGCTCTCACTCTGGCAAACTCTGATGAACAATGTCCCGGTGCCGCTGTTTGTCTGCGATCCGACCGGGCGGCTGACGCGCTATAACGACTCCTTTATTCACTCACCGTTACTCACGGCACTGCCCGAAGAGGGCGCCTCCTTTTCCAGCCTGCCTTTGGGCGAGCTTGCCCAACAGTTTACGTTGCCGCATCGCCTCTCACTGCTCCATGCCGCGTCGCCGTTAACGGGTGAAACCACCCAGAACAATTCCACCCTTTACTGGTGGCTTTGCCGCTATACCGATACGCGGGGGCGGCCTCAGGGCGTGGTCGGAGGCTGGATCGATATCACTGAAAAAGCCGCGCTGACCGCTGCGCTCAATCAGGCGCTGGCGCAGGCGGAGCAGGCCAGCACTGAAAAATCGAACTTCCTCGCCCGCATGAGCCATGACATTCGTACCCCGCTCAACGCCATGCTGGGCCTGCTTGAGATGGAGCGCGACAAAAGCGAGTCCCTCAACATCGCCTGGCAGGCAGCCGGGTCATTGCGCGACGTGATTGGCGGCGTACTGGATTTGTCGCGCATTGAAGCAGGCGAGTTAAGGCTGGAGCCACAGGCCTGGCCCCTGTGGCAGACGCTTAACGCCAGCGCGGAGATTTTTGCCAGTAGCGCCAACGCTAAAGGTCTCCACTGGCGCAGCGAGTTGAACGTGCCGCACGACGGCTGGTTCCTGTTCGATAAAGCACGGCTGAATCAGGTCATCGCCAATCTGTTGGGCAACGCCATTAAATATACGCCGCAGGGAGAAATTGTTTTTCACGCCGAGCTCAACGGTGAACATTTGCAGCTGTTGATTCGCGACACTGGCATCGGTATCCCGGCCGATGCCCTTCCACACCTCGGCCAGCCGTGGTTTCAGACTGACAGCAGCACGCCGCAAAGCAGCGGGCTGGGGCTGGCGATCTGTTACCAGTTAGTCGAGCTGATGGGAGGCGTGCTGACGATAGCCAGCGAAGCGGGGAGCGGTACGCAGGTGACGGTGAGCATACCGCTTCATGTCGCCAGCCCGGCGGCAACGGCCGATGAGACACCTGTAATAACCCCGCTGCCACCGCATCGCATCATGATCGTTGACGATTTTCCGGCAAACCTGACGGTGTTAGCGCTCCAGCTGCAGGAGCTGGGTCAGGAGGTTATTCCTTGCGCCAGCGCTGGCGAAGCGCTTGCGCGCCTGGAAAACGAGCCGGTGGATATCCTGATAACCGACTGCCAGATGGCCCTCATGGACGGCTATCAACTTACATCGTTAATACTCCTGCGCGATATTGCCGGCAGCATCACCGCGCCGGCCGCTATTCTCGGTTACACCGCCAGCGCGCTGCAGAGTGAGGACGATCGGGCAAAACATGCCGGAATGGACGCGTTATTGCGAAAACCGCTCTCCCTCAATGCCCTGCATCAGGCGCTGACGCAGCAATACAGCCTGCGCAATCAGGGGCCTGACCTCAGCGAACTCCGGCGTCTGGCCAACGGTCAACCGGAGATCATGACCCTGATGCGCCAGCAAATGCGCGAAGCCATTACCCTTGATACTCGACAGCTACGGGAAAACACCCCGTCACCGCAAACGCTAAGCCAGCTCGCGCATCGTCTGAAGGCCTCCTGGAGCCTTTTTGCCATGCGCAACGCCACCCGCACCTGTCAGGCAATTGAAGTGTTGCCGGAGATGCTGGCGGCAGGGGTCATAACGACTGAAGCCCTGCCTGCGCTGACATCGCGTTTCTGCGCGCGCATGGAAGCCAATCTGCAGCAACTTGATACCGCACTGAAGGAATTATCTGACAAGTACTAAAGAATGCTCTGCATAGGATCTGTATCTTTCTGGTCATCCGGCGGCGTTATCCCTACCGTCGCCCACATTTTCGAAGGAGAAACCATGAAAGTCCGTATCGCTATTGCCGATGAGCACACCATTATCCGTCGTGGCGTCTTATCCATGATCACTAATATGCCCTCTCTTTTCAGCGACGGCTCACCCCGCCCGGAGTTTTGCATTCAGGGCGATACCGCAACGCCATCTGAGCTGCTTTCACTGCTATCCCAACAGCCTGTCGACATTCTGTTCCTTGGCTTTTCTCTTGCCACCAGCCAAACCGTTAACCCGCTCAACGGAATGGACGGCGTATTGCTGATTAAATGGCTCAGCCGTAAATATCCGCAGCTTAAAATCATTGTGCTTTCGCCCTACAAAAACACGCAGCTTATCCGCATGTCGCTGGAGGCAGGCGCCAAAGCCTATATTAGTCGGGACACCTGTGAGAAAACCCTGAGCAGAACGCTGACGTCAGTGATCAATGGGGAAGTCTATATTGAGCGCGAGCTGATGCATTCCCTGTTCCAGACCGGCGCACAAACGGAGCAAGAGCTCTCGCCCCGTGAAATTGATGTGTTGCGTATGCTCTGCAAAGGGATGAGTCTGACAGAGATCGCCAGACAGCTGCATTTGAGTAATAAAACCGTCAGCGCCCATAAGCTGCGCGCGATGGAAAAACTGGGGGTAAACAGCGACTGTCAGCTCTATTGCCTGCTGGCGAAAACACAAATGTTCGATATTGCTATCTGAAATAAAAAAACCGCCTGTAAACAGGCGGTAGAGGCAAACGTACGCCTCAACGGTCGCTCTCAGCAATGACGCTCAGGATCAGAAATGGTATGTCATCGCCAGCCACCAGACGCGCCCCGGTTCAGGGATTTGCTGATTTGCGGCGTATCCGAACTGGCTGGCGCCCGCCAGGTTGAGGTGCTCGCTGTAGTATTTATTGAACAGATTCTCAATACCCACGCGGGACTCAAAATGGTCGTTAAATGTGTAGCCCGCGCTCCACGAAAGCACGCCAAACCCCGCGCTCGGGCCGAGATCCTGGCCGGTGACGTTACCTTTGTTTTGCGCCACGCGATGCTGCGGCGCAACCACACGCCAGAGTAATCCGGTGCGCCACTGTTGCCCGGTATAGTCCAGCGCCAGCCGCCCTTCGAGCGGCGGCATCTGCGGCAGCGGCTGTTTATCGCTACGATTCTCGCCCCAGGCGTAGCTCAGGCTTCCCGTCAGTGCCCAGTTGGGCGTCAGGCTCCAGCTTGCGCCCGTCTCCGCGCCCATTACGGCGGCATTGATGTTGCTGGCCTGCGACGGCGTGCGGCTATAATCAAACAAAATGTAATCGGTAGTTCGCCCGACATAGGCCGATGCCCAGGCGCTAACCTTGTCGCCGTGTAACTGCACGCCGCTATCCCATTGCAGGGTCTTTTCTGTTTTCAGCTGACGAAAGCTTTGTTCTCCAGCCTTGCCGGAAAATAGCTCCCAGTAATCAGGAAAACGTTCGGTATAACCGATGCCGCTATAAAGCATGACGGGTGCGTCAGGTACGCGATACTCATAGCGCGTGAATGCGCCGGGCAGGAGGTCGTGCCGGGAGCTATTTTGCGCGCTGCGCCGATCGTCCGCGCGAATGCTATCCAGCCTCGCACCCACGATGACCGTATCGTCCGCCGTGACGGACTGGCGCCATTCGCTAAACAGACCCGCCTGGGTAAAACGGGCATCGTCACGCCACGATCCCGCGCTTTTTTTACGGTGACTTTTACGCATTACGTCCGCGCCAGCGGTAAGCGTGGTGGTTTCATCTTCCCACACGCCGGCGAGGCGGCTGCCCATCACCACGCCGCCAACTTCAGACTTACGCTTCGGTCCAACGGGCTGACGCAGGCTGTAGTTATCCATGATGTGGTCAGTATCATTGGCATAGAGCTGCCAGCTAAGTTTGCTGACGTGCTCGCTCAGGTGATATTTCTCCAGTTTTAGCGCCGCGCTTTTACGGGCAAAACGGCTACCATCCATCATCCGACCCGCATAGCGGGCTTTACCGTCGCTGGCTCCCACGCTTAGCTCCGCCAGCGTGTCCTCATCAGGCGTGAGCCCAACCGTGACGCCGCTGTTCCATCTGCGCCACAGGCCCGGCACGCGATTGCCATGACCATCCCGGTAGTCATCCGCCTCCGAATGATTACCGTCCAGGCGGACGTAGCCACGCGGGTCGCCAAACGCGAGATTAAGGTTTTGATCCGCGCGTCCGTTAGCGCCCCGTAGCAGCTCAGCGCTGCCTTTTAGCTCAGGTACGCTGAAATAGTCCGGCTGGCGTTCAAAAAGCAATGTTCCGGCGGACCCCATTGGCCCCCAGAGCACGCTTTGTGGGCCTTTGATGACGGTTATCGTGTCGTAACTTTGCGGAGTGATATAGGCCGTTGGGGTATCCATGCGCGAGCCGCAGCCCCCCTGAGTGCTGACGCCGTCTGCAAGCAGCGTCAGCCGGGAGCCGAACATCCCGCGCAACACCGGATCGCCGTTACTCCCGCCGCTGCGCAGTACGGAAAAACCCGGGATGTTTTTTAGCGCGCCCGCACCGTCGCTGGCAGGCAATTGTTGTGCTGGAGTATGAGCCGGAGCGATAAATGACGCGGGATCGCGATAATACCCTTCAACGGTCATCGACTCTTCAGCGTATGCCGGCAAAGCGGTGGCACAGCAGAGAACCAACAAGAGTGGACGGGAGGCGAGCAGGGAACGAATACCGCTCGCGGTGATACCAGACATAGCACAATTCCGTTTCGGTAAAGAAAATAAGCAAGGCGCTTATTGTCTTCATCCCCAGCAGCGGAATACACGACCTGCGGGCAAGAAGGCCCTCAGGGAAATCAGGAAATATCTGGCGGATAACGGAAATCTCAGGGACGCAGTTCAGCGCGCTTCGCCCAGGCGTGCCGTTTGCTGTCGTAAAAAATCCATCAACCGCAAACAGGCCGGCGAAAGCGGCTGCCCGACGTTTTTGACGATGCCCACATCCATATAGGTAATGCAGTCGTCAATGGTGCGCCGGATCACGCGCTGACCGCCGAGCGCCCACGGGCGATAGACCAGATCGGATAAAATCGTCACCCCCTTTCCCTGCGCGACCAGACTTCGAATCGCCTCAAAGGAGTTGGTGCGAAAATGAATGTCAGGATGGCAGCCCCTGCTTTGCCAGTAGTCGGATATCACATCGGGATAATCGTCCGTCACCAGCAACAGAAATGGCACCTTTTCCACATCCTTTAACCGAAGCTCCGGCACGCTGAGAAGAGGATGGCCGATGGCGGTCCATAACCGGCGCGGCGAACGGATCCACGTTTCGACCTCAAGCGTACTATCGTGGCTGATATTGGAGGTCAGCAAAAGACAAAAATCGAGATCTCCCTGACGCAAGGCCTGAAGCAGCTGCGATGCGGGCGCCTCATGAAATGCCGTCTCCAGCAGCGGAAAACGCTGCGCGATATCGCCCCAGAGATTGGGCAGCAGATAAGCGGAAAGGGTTTCGGCAATGCCGATGCGCACGACGCCGTTAATCGCCTCAGGCTGCTGATGGAGATCCTCCACCGCCGCGCGGCTATCGTGGAGGATCTTGCGGGCATGATTGAGAAATCGCTCGCCCACGGGAGTTAACTGGATCCCTTTTGCATGACGGATAAAGAGACGGGCATTCACCGCCTCCTCCAGGTTGCGCATAGAGACCGTCATGGAAGATTGCGATATATGACAACGGCTGGCCGCTTTGGAAATTTGTAATGTTTCCGCTAACGCAATGTAGAACTCAAGTTGCCTGAGAGTAAACTTCATAGTTTCAGCCAATACCGTGAGATGAAAATATTATATTAGCATTTAATTCTGCACCGGCAGTACTCTAAAGGCAGACAAAATGTTTATTATCAGGAGCCTTTATGCCCTATTTTTTACTCAGTCTCGCGGCCTGTTTTTGGGGGGGTAATTATGTCGTCGGTCATTTACTGGTGGCGCATGCAGACCCGATTATATTATCCGCCGCACGCTGGATAATTACGGCTCTTCTTTTATCGATGCTTTATATCAGACAGATTCGCGCCCAGTGGCCGATGATGAAAAAGACGAAAGGTACGATCATATTTCTTGCGCTGTGCGGACAGGTTATGTTCCCACTCACGCTGTATATCGGTCTGCAATATACTTCATCTCTTAATGCAGCTATTTATTTATCTACAACGCCTGCCCTGGTTTTATTGATAAATAAGCTGGTCTTTAAAGAGAAAATATCAGTACAGAATATTGCTGGCGTTGTTCTCAGTTCATTGGGCGTCGTCTGGCTGGTCATGCAGGGTGATCTGCTGCATCTGGATACGCTTAAAAATCTGAATCGCGGCGATATCTGGACCATGGGCTCTGCCGCCAGCTGGGCCGTTTATTGTGCTTTCTTGCGGATGAAGCCGAAAAGCGTCGGTGGGAATGCCTTTGTGGCCGTGAGCGCGGTCCTCGGTGCCCTGGTGTTGTTACCGGTACTGGCGATATCGTTGATAAAGACCGGCTTACCTGACTGGACGGCCTATACCGCACCGGGCTTTTTAAGCGGGCTGATGTACCTGGTGGTCTTTCCTTCCTGGCTTTCTTACCTGCTGTGGAATAAAGGCATTGCGGCTATCGGTGCAACCCGCGGGGAGATTTATTCCCACCTTATTCCGCTGAGCGGCGGTCTGTTCAGCGTGATGTTCCTGCACGTTACGTTGCATTCGTATCATCTGGTCAGCACGGTACTGATTCTGTTTGGCATTGCCCTCTGCTCTCGCGCCTCGCAAAGAAAAGTCGCGAAGATCGAACGCGCAGACGAAAAAGTACAGATATGAAAAAGGCCCACGTTATAAATAACGTGGGCCTGAATAGTGGCGGAACGGACGGGACTCGAACCCGCGACCCCCTGCGTGACAGGCAGGTATTCTAACCGACTGAACTACCGCTCCACTGTTCCCGCTTGGGGAACGAGGCGCATATTACGGTGTGCCTCCGATCTCGTCAACGCTTTTTCTCACGTTTTGAATCGTTTGCTGCAAAATTCACCCAACCGATGATTTTACAGGCATTGTGGCGTTTTTTCAGGCGCGCCACATACAGCTTCCGCCCTTCTTCTGCACCAGGTCGAGGCGGGATTCATGGTTAAGTAGCTCTTCATCACTGGCTAAAACAACCCGCAAGCGGCTTGCCTGACGGACAACGCGCTGAATGCCCGCTTCGCCCTGCGTCTGCTGTGACTCATTTTCCATGCTGAACTTCATCGACGTCTGTCCGCCGGTCATTGCCAGATAGACGTCGGCCAGGATCTGGGCATCGAGCAATGCCCCGTGCAGCGTTCGCTTGGTGTTGTCTATTTCGTAACGTGAACAGAGCGCATCGAGGCTGTTACGCTTGCCGGGAAACATCTTCCTCGCCAGCGCCAGGCTATCGGTCACTTTGCAAAAGGTGTTTGTTTTCGGAATATCGCGATGGAGCTTACTAAACTCATAGTCCATAAAGCCGATATCGAACGAGGCGTTATGGATGATGAGTTCGGCGCCTTTGATGTACTCCAGAAACTCGTCTGCCACCTCTCCAAAGGTCGGTTTATCCAGCAAGAACTCATCGGCAATACCGTGAACGCCGAACGCCTCTGGATCCACCAGCCGATCGGGTTTGAGATACACATGGAAGTTGTTCCCCGTGAGACGACGGTTCACCACTTCAACGGCACCGATCTCAATGATCTTATGCCCTTCGTAGTGCGCGCCGATCTGGTTCATACCGGTGGTTTCGGTATCGAGGACAATCTGGCGAGTAATTGCAGTGCTCATAGCGGTCATTTATGTCAGACTTATCGTTTAACTGAACGTTTCAAATACAGGAAGTCTACCAGAGATGCGTAAACAGGTAGAAATTTTCACCGATGGATCTTGTCTCGGCAACCCAGGGCCCGGCGGCTACGGCGCGATTATGCGCTATCGCCAGCATGAAAAAACTTTTAGCGAAGGCTATTTCCTGACCACCAACAACCGTATGGAGTTGATGGCGGCCATTGTGGCGCTGGAAGCCTTAAAAGAACACTGCGACGTGGTGCTCAGTACCGATAGCCAGTACGTGCGCCAGGGTATCACCCAGTGGATCCACAACTGGAAAAAACGCGGCTGGAAAACTGCGGATAAAAAGCCGGTTAAAAATGTCGATCTCTGGAAGCGGCTGGATGCGGCATTAGGTCAGCACCAAATAAAATGGGAATGGGTAAAAGGGCATGCTGGTCACCCTGAGAACGAACGCTGCGACGAACTGGCGCGCGCGGCGGCTTTAAACCCGGCCCATGAGGATGCAGGCTACCAGCCTGAATCCTGATCAGGGCTTTCTGTACTGCCGCGTTGCGCCAACGGTCTGCCGGATAGGCGTTTTCGATTTGCTCTGCTTCATCGGGTTAAGCGTAAGGGGGATGGTTCGCTTACGCGCGACGATAAACTGCATGCAGCCTAAGGCGGGCAAATGCGTGCTTAACAACACTCCCCCCTTCCGCGCCCACGGCAGTACCTGAAAACCGCCGTAGCAGAGCACTTCAAAGTTCAGCAGTGAAAGCCAGTCGAGCTGGCGCATCATGGTGAACATTCGGCTGTTATAGGGTGGCGTTCGGCGCAGCACGGGTACCAGCTTGCGCAGCCCCATCAGGCTCAGCGGATTGAATCCGCTGAGGATCAGCCAGCCGTCATCAATCAGAACGCGATCGGCTTCACGCAGCATACGGTGAGGATCGCTGCACCAGGGCAACGCGTGTGCAAGAAGGCATGCATCAACGGATTTCTCTGCGAATGGAAGATGCAACGGGTCTGCCTTCACCTGAACCGGCGATCCGCCGAGAGAGACGTTAACCTGATGTGAGATAGCGCAGCTTTCGGTATTGATTTCCGCGCTGAGATTGCCAATCTTAAGCAGGTGAAAGCCATACATTTTCGCGAGCCAGGGCTTCAGCTGCTGCTCCAGTGCTTCGCGATAGTATTCACCCCAGGGCAATTCCGCCCAACGTTCCGGTGCTGCGACAGTCTGAGGTATCCTTGCCGGTTTCATCAAAACACCCGCCACGCTATAAGAGGTAATGTATGAATCTTATCAGTATTCCCGCTTTTGAGGACAATTACATCTGGGTTTTGGTCGATGATGATCGTCGATGCGTCATTGTCGATCCCGGCGAATCCGCCCCTGTACTGCGCGCCATAAATGATAACGGCTGGCAGCCTGACGCCATTCTGTTGACGCATCATCATAACGATCATACTGGCGGCGTACAGGAACTGCGCGCCCAATTTCCGCATCTTGTGGTGTACGGACCGGCTGAGACACAAAATAAGGGAACGACGCAAGTAGTCGAAGAAGGCGAAAATATCCTCATCCACGAGTGGGAGTTTTCCGTATTTGCTACACCGGGTCACACTTTTGGACATCTGTGTTTCTACAGCAAACCTTATCTTTTTTGTGGCGACACCTTGTTCTCTGGCGGCTGCGGAAGACTGTTTGAAGGCACGCCGGAACAGATGTATCAGTCTTTACAAAAGATTAGTGCGTTACCGGATGACACCCTTATTTGTTGCGCCCATGAGTATACATTAGGAAATATGAAGTTTGCTGCAAGCCTCTTACCCGAGGATCGGGCGATTCAGGATTATTATCACAAAGTGAAGGAGTTACGTGCAAAAAACCAAAATACACTGCCCGTAATTCTGAAAAATGAGCGCCAGATTAATTTATTTTTACGAACAGATGATATTGATTTAATTAATAAAATTAACCAAGAAACAAATTTGCAACAACCAGAACAGCGATTTGCATGGTTAAGGTCAAAGAAAGATAACTTCAGATAAATGCGGGTTGCCTTTTCAAAATTTCGCCGTTATCATCGCTCGTCTTTTAAGCAACTATTGACACACACATGAAGGCAAAAGCGATATTACTCGCCTCTGTCCTGCTTGTAGGTTGCCAGTCGCAGAACGGCAGCAACGTACAACAGCACGCACAGAGCCTTTCTGCAGCTGGTCAAGGGGAAGCAGGGAAGTTTACAAGTTCGGCGCGCTGGATGGACGATGGGACATCTTTCGCGCAGGAGCAAGACTTGTGGACCTCTATTGGCGACGAGCTAAAGATGGGAATTCCGGAAAACAGCCGGATTCGCGAACAGAAACAGAAGTATTTAAGAAATAAGAGCTATCTCCACGATGTAACGTTACGGGCAGAGCCGTATATGTACTGGATAGCCGGGCAAGTTAAAAAACGTAACATGCCTATGGAGCTGGTACTCCTACCCATAGTGGAGAGCGCTTTTGACCCACACGCGACGTCTGGCGCCAATGCCGCAGGCATTTGGCAGATCATTCCGAGCACCGGGCGAAACTATGGTCTGAAACAGACCCGCAACTATGATGCGCGTCGCGATGTTGTCGCTTCAACGACAGCCGCTCTCGACATGATGCAACGTCTGAACAAGATGTTTGACGGCGACTGGCTGTTAACGGTCGCAGCGTATAATAGTGGCGAAGGTCGTGTACTGAAGGCAATGAAAGCGAATAAAGCACGGGGTAAATCCACCGATTTTTGGTCGCTCTCACTGCCACAGGAAACGAAGATTTACGTACCGAAGATGCTGGCCTTGAGCGATATTCTCAAGAACAGCAAGCGTTACGGTGTACAACTGCCAACACCAGACGAAAGTCGTGCACTGGCGCGCGTGCGCCTCAGCAATCCGGTTGATATTCAACAAGTTGCTGATATGACGGGTATGTCGGTAAGTAAATTGAAAACCTTTAATGCAGGCGTTAAAGGCTCGACGCTGGGGGCAAGCGGCCCGCAGTATGTGATGGTTCCGCAGAAACATGCGGCGCAGTTACGTGAGTCTTTAGCATCGGGTGAAATTGCCGCCGTTCAGTCAACGCTGATCGCCGATGCTTCATCCGTTAGCAGCCGCAGCTATAAGGTGCGTTCAGGGGATACCCTTTCAGGCATTGCCTCACGTCTTGGCGTGACGGCGAAAGATCTGCAGCAGTGGAATAATCTGCGCAGCTCTGGGCTGAAGGTGGGTCAGACACTGACCGTGGGTGCAGGTAGCAGCGCACAGCGTCTCGCCAGCAACAGCGATAGCATCACCTATCGCGTGCGCAAAGGCGATTCACTGTCCAGTATCGCAAAACGACACGGCGTGAACATCAAAGATGTGATGCGCTGGAATAATGATACTGACAATCTGAAACCGGGCGACCAGCTGACGCTGTTTGTGAAGAACAGCGCCACGCCAGACTCCTGATAACACGATCGAAAGATAAAAAGGCACCGATTCCCCTCGGTGCCTTTTTTGTTTATCCCGCTTTTTGCGCTTCAGCCATGATGGTATCGCTCGTAAATGAGCCATCCGCCTGCAGTTCAAAGTACGCCTTCACCTCTGCGGACGCACTCTCCTGGTAAAGCCTAATCGCCTGGCTTAACGCCTCCGGGGTACGCATACGGGCTATCCAGGAGCTGAACTCCAGCGGTAAACGGTCTGTTATTAACGAGCGCGCAATCAGCCCGGCTTCAGTGATAAACGATAACCACTCCCCGCTGGCGTAGTTTTGCACGTGCGAGGTGTCGCGCAGCGCTTCGACCGTCTGCAGCCAGATATTACGCACCGGATGTCCGGGAGACATCACGTCCATAATGATGAAGGTGCCACCCGGCTTCAGAACACGTCTGACTTCGCGCAATGCCTGGCCGACGTCATGCCAGTGGTGTGCGGAATACCGGCTGATCGCGACATCAAACGACGCGTCATCAAACGGTAAAGACTCCGCATAGCCCTGCCGCGTATCTATATTTTTCAGCCCTTTCGCTTTCGCCGCCTCAGCAACGACGTCCAGCATCTGGCTCGATAAATCATATGCGGTAACGTGGGCTACCTGCTGCGCAGCCGTAAAGCTGGCGTGCCCTGCCCCACATCCCAGGTCCAGCACGTGCGCCTGCGGGAATGCCGCCAGACGTTCACCGAGACGCACCAGATCGCGACCTGAAGCATGCACGGCGCTGCTCAGATAAGCACTTGCCTGAGAACCAAACTGTTTTTCTACGTTGTCATGATGGGAGTGTGTTGTTGTCATCGTACTGTCCTTTGTTGGTTAAAAATAAAAGGGCAGCACCCGCGCGGCCTGCCCCACGGCAGACCTGACACACCATTATTTATCAGGTTTGCCGGGACTGAATTCAACGAGTAGAGGGTTGTGATCCGAAGCGCGCGTCACCAGTACAGAGGCGTCGTGCACGCTTAAACCGCGATAGAAGACAAAGTCGAGAGGACGACCAAAAGCTTTTTTACGCTGGTCATCACTGAAGCGAACTTCACGCAGCGACATTTCGCGCGCAAAGCGATACAGCGCATTCATGCGCGGACGGCTCCAGGCATTAAAATCGCCGGCCATGATGATGGGCCCGCTGTGATGCGCAATCTGATCGCCAATAGGAAGTAACTGCTTACTATACACATCCACGCCGAGGCTAAAGTTTACCGCGTGGATATTGACGACCATCAGCATACGGGTATCCGGCAGCGGATAGACCGTCACCAGCGCTGATTTCGCCAGACGCAGGATAGGTTCGCGCTCGCGGAGCGGGCAACAGTAGACCGGATGGGCAGCAGAAAGCGTCATTACGCCAGAGGGATGCTGCGGCAGAACAAATGCCGGCACCTGGTCGGCGGCAAGGTAATTCGTGGTGGCAAACCGTACCAGTTCAGGGGTAGTTTGCGCCTCCTGGAGCAGAACCAGGTGGGCATCTTTTCCAAAATTTTTGAGTACCGATAACCACTCCGCGCGCTGCTGCTTGAAGATGTTCCAGACCAGAACCCGGATTTTATCATCGCTGCTTAACGGTGTGCCGGCGGGTAATGCCTGGCTTATGCTCGCAAACGACCCCGGAGGTAAGATCCTCTCCGCGGGCATTCCGGCAACATAACGCATGGCATAGGTATTTTTTCGCACTTTTGGAAACAGCCCCTGTAACATGAACCAGCCCTGAAAACGGACTGGTTCTAATGTTATAGGGACTTTAGGTCACACTTTCAACGCAATTTCTGAGAAACCGCTTTCCAGTTTTGTAAGCAAGCACTTACTGATGTTATCCCAGCGCTACGCGGGCTGGCTTATCGAGGCGTCCACTCAGGCCAATCAGCAGGAAGGCGACCAGGACAATCACCGCGCCAATCCATGGGGTCTGGGTTAATCCGAAGTGTTCGACGGTTTGTCCGCCAATAATGGAGCCCAGCGCGATACCAATATTAAAAGCGGCAATATTCAGACCGGATGCCACATCCACCGCATTCGGCGTATAGAGCTCGGCTTTCTGGACAACGTAAACCTGAAGCCCTGGCACATTACCGAAGGCGAAGATCCCCATCACCAGTACCGTGACCAGCGCGGCGTATTGCATTGAAGCCGTGAACTGGAAAATCATCAGCAGAACCACCAGGGCGGCGAAGATAAATTTCAGCGCCGGTACCGCACCATGCTTATCCGCAAGCTTACCGCCCCAGATATTGCCAATGGCCACAGAAATACCGTATCCCAGCAAAATCCAGCTCACGGCATTCGGGGAGAAGCCCGCCAGGTCCTGCATCATCGGTGCCAGGAAGGTGAAGGCAGTGAATACGCCGCCATAGCCCAGAGCCGTAACCGCATAGATGATAAGCAAACGCGGATGGGTAAGCACTTTCAGCTGATCGCGCAGGCTGGCGCTCGCCCGGCCTGGAATATTCGATGGTACCAGCAGCAGGCTAGTCACCAGAGCGATAACGCCCAGTAAGGAGACGGCCAGAAACGTTTCACGCCAGCCGAAATGCTGTCCGATAAACGTTCCCAACGGTACGCCTGTGACCAGTGCGACGGTCAACCCACCGAACATGATCGCGATCGCTGAAGCCGCTTTCTCTTTGGGGACCAGGCTGGTTGCAATAGTGGAACCAATCGAGAAGAACACGCCGTGTGCCAGACCGGTCAGCAGGCGGGCAATCACCAGCGTGGTGTAGTCCGGTGCCTGCCAGGCCAGAACGTTCCCGGCGGTAAACAGCACCATCAGCGCGACTAACAGCTGCTTACGCGGAAAACGTCCGGTCAGGGCCGTCAGCACCGGCGCGCCGACGGCAACGCCCAGGGCGTAGATGGACACCAGTAACCCGGCTGAGGGCAGCGAGATGGCAAGCTGGTTAGCGATGGTGGGAACCAGTCCCACGATAACAAATTCGGTCGTGCCAATTGCAAAGGCACTGATCGTCAGGGCAAGTAGCGCCAGTGGCATAAAATACTCCGTATCATCAGGATTAAGATGACAGGCAGTATGCGCCAGTGCTTAAATAACAAAAATGGTCAAAATATCAATAGAATTTTGCAGGTGGTGCAACAATGAAAGCTACGTCTGAAGAGCTGACAATCTTTGTCGCCGTCGTCGAAAGCGGCAGCTTTAGCCGCGCAGCCGAGCAGCTGGGACAGGCTAACTCGGCCATTAGCCGTTCGGTGAAAAAGCTGGAGATGAAGCTTGGGGTGAGTCTGCTCAACCGAACGACGCGGCAGCTCAGTCTGACGGAAGAAGGGGAACGTTATTTCCGCCGCGTGCAGTCGGTGCTGCAGGAGATGGCCGCAGCGGAGACGGAGATTATGGAAACCCGCAGCACGCCGCGCGGGTTGCTGCGCATTGATGCTGCCACGCCGGTTGTGCTTCATTTTCTGATGCCGTTAATCAAACCTTTCCGTGAACGCTATCCGGAGATGACGCTCTCTCTGGTCTCGTCCGAGACGTTTATTAACCTCATCGAGCGGAAAGTGGATGTGGCTATTCGGGCGGGAACCCTGACGGATTCCAGCCTGCGGGCCCGCCCGCTGTTTGCCAGCTATCGTAAAATTATCGCGTCGCCACAGTATATTGCTGAACATGGTAAACCGGAGACGGTTGAAGAACTGAAGCAGCATCTGTGCCTGGGCTTTACGGAGCCGGTGTCGCTGAACACCTGGCCTGTTGCCTGTCATGATGGCCAGCTTCATGAAATTACCTGCGGGTTATCGTCTAACAGCGGAGAAACGCTGAAGCAGCTTTGCCTGGAAGGGAATGGGATCGCCTGCTTGTCAGACTATATGATTGATAAAGAGATAGCGCGGGGTGAACTGGTAGAGCTAATGGCCGATAAACGTTTGCCGGTAGAGATGCCTTTCAGCGCGGTTTATTACAGCGACAGAGCGGTAAGCACGCGCATACGCGCCTTTATCGACTTCCTGAGCGAGCATATAAAAACAGCTCCCGGAGGAGCTGTGTGAGGGTTCGGGTTACAGAGGGAGGGTCTTATTAATCCCAGTCAGGGGCTAAACCTTCCGGGCTCACCAGGCGGTCGTTGCACTCCAGTGCTGCGATCGCTTTTTTATCATCGTCATCCAGATGAAGATCCAGCGCTAGCAGGTTGCTGGCCAGGTTTTCGCGCTTGGTTGATGATGGGATCACGGCATAGCCTTCACCCATTGCCCATGCCAGAATAACCTGCGCAGCAGTCGCGTTATGTTTCTCTGCGATACGGATAATTACCTCGTCTTTCAGAGCCTTACCGTAGGCCAGCGTCATGTAAGAGGTAATATGGATCCCGTGCTGTTTTGCCCAGTCCACGACTTTGCGGTTTTGCAGGTATGGAGACAGCTCGATCTGGTTGGTCGCAATATTCTCAGCGCCAACAGCGGCAATCGCCTTTTCCATCAGCGGGATGGTGAAGTTGGAAATACCAATTTCACGGGTCAGGCCCTGCTTTTTCGCTTCCAACAGCGCCTGCATGAACTCTTCCACAGAAACGGCATCGTTCGGTGACGGCCAGTGGATCAGCGTCAGATCGACATAGTCGGTACGCAGTTTCTTCAGGCTCTCTTTCAGGCTTGGAATGAGCTTGTCTTTGCTGAGGTTTTCGATCCAGATTTTGGTGGTGATGAACAGTTCATTACGCGGTACACCGCTCTCTTCAAGAGCCTGTCCAACGGCAGCTTCGTTTTCATAGATCTGTGCCGTATCAATTGCGCGATAGCCAAGTTCAAGAGCGGTTTTAACTGATGCGATAACTACGTCGTCTTTCAGGCGGAAAGTGCCCAGACCAAATGCAGGGAGAGTCATAATATTCCTCAATCGTTATGTTCGTTAACTGAGGACGATTATCGCTGGCGGTGTTATAGAGAAAAAGATCGTAAAACGCAGAGGATTTTTGCTAATTTCGCAATAATTAATCGTCAGATATGAAAAAAGCCCTGAGCGTTAACTCAGGGCTTTTAATAAGTGGCGGAACGGACGGGACTCGAACCCGCGACCCCCTGCGTGACAGGCAGGTATTCTAACCGACTGAACT
>NZ_JAAQOK010000047.1:0-34177 GCF_011683705.1 Enterobacter sp. 725m/11
TCCGTCGTCGGCAGCGTCAGATGTGTATAAGAGACAGATCCTTAACCACCCTGTGGCAAGGTGACGTCAATTTCATCAGAGGGGATTCGTGATGTTAAACGCCTGGCACCTTCCGGTTGCCCCATTTGTTAAGCAAAACAAAGACAACCTTGTGATTACGCTCTGGCTGGCGGGGGAAAATCAGCCGGAACGCGTGACGCTCCGCGCCGAAATTGATAACGAAGAGACCGGGCTGAAAATGCACAAGCTGCGCAGCCAGCCGCAGCCGGGGATTACGGCGTGGCGGGCGAATATCGATTTGCGCAGCGGGCAGCCGCGCCGTCGCTATAGCTTTAAGCTTTTGTGGAACAACCGTCAGCTGTGGTTTACCCCGCAGGGGTTTAGCCGTTTCCCACCGGCCCGGCTGGAGCAATTCGCCGTCGATTACCCGGATAACGGCCCGCAGTGGGTTAACGATCAGGTCTTTTATCAGATTTTCCCGGACCGCTTTGCGCGCAGCGAAAAACGCACCGCCGGCCAGGACAAGGTCTATTACCATCATGCCGCGGGTCACGACATCATCCTGAAAAAATGGGATGAACCGGTGACGGCGCAGGCGGGCGGCTCGACGTTCTACGGCGGCGATCTCGACGGCATCAGCGAAAAGCTGCCGTACCTGAAAAAACTCGGCGTGACGGCGCTGTACCTCAACCCGGTGTTTAAAGCCCCGAGCGTACACAAATACGATACCGAAGATTATCGCCACGTTGACGAGCAGTTTGGCGGTGACGAGGCGCTGCTGCGCCTGCGTAAGAACACCCAAAAAGAAGGCATGCGCCTCATTCTGGACGGTGTCTTCAACCACAGCGGCGATTCGCACGCGTGGTTTGACCGGCATAACCAGTCGATGGGCGGAGCATGCCATAACCCGGATTCGCCGCAGCGCGACTGGTACAGCTTTAGCGAGGAGGGCCGCGCGCTGGACTGGCTGGGCTACGCGAGCCTGCCGAAGCTGGACTACCAGTCGCCGTCACTGGTGAACGAGATTTACGGCGGGGAAGACAGCATCGTGCGTCACTGGCTGAAGGCGCCGTGGAATATGGACGGCTGGCGTCTGGACGTGGTGCATATGCTCGGTGAAGCGGGCGGGGCGCGAAATAACCTTCAGCACGTGGCCGGGATCGCGCGTTCGGCGAAAGCGGCCCAGCCGGAGGCGTTTGTCTTTGGCGAACACTTTGGCGACGCGCGCCAGTGGCTGCAAAACGATGCCGAAGATGCGGCGATGAACTATCGCGGCTTTACCTTCCCGCTGTGGGGATTCCTGGCTAACACCGATATCTCCTACGATCCGAACCATATCGACGCCGAAACCTGCGCCGCGTGGATGGATAACTATCGCGCTGGCCTGTCGCATCAGCAGCAGCTGCGGATGTTTAACCAGCTCGATAGCCACGATACCGCGCGCTTTAAATCCCTGCTCGGCAAGGATGTGGCGCGTCTGCCGCTGGCGGTCACCTGGCTCTTCACCTGGCCGGGCGTACCGTGCATTTACTACGGAGACGAAGTGGGGCTGGACGGCAACAACGATCCGTTCTGCCGCAAAACCTTCCCGTGGGAGGCAGAGAAACAGGATAAGGTGCTGTTCAGCCTGTATCAGCGGCTGGCGAAGCTGCGCAAACAGAGTCTCGCCCTGCGCTACGGCGGCTGTCAGGTGGCGTACGCCCACGATAACGTGGTGGTCTTTGTCCGCGTCTATAATCAGCAGCGCGTGCTGGTGGCGATTAACCGGGGCGAGGCCTGCGAAGTGGTGCTGGATGATTCGCCGCTGCTTAAGGTGGCGACGTGGACGAACAAAGAGGGCAAGGCGACGATACAGGATGGCGTGCTGGCGCTGCCTGCGGTATCCGCGACGGTCTGGCTCGGCAGCTAATGCGCTAAAGTTTCCCCTTTTAAGATGGCGCAAATGCAACGATTTGTGTCAATCTTAACGGATCGTTTACGGTGAAGGTGGAAACATGGACGAGCTTTACATCCTTGGCTGTTTATTCCTGGTTTTTGCGCTGCTGGTTGCGCCCGTGCTTTCGGTTATCGGGTTTAATCGAAGCACGGCGGCGCAGCAGGAGATCGCCCGGCTACGCCAGCGCATTGAGGTGCTTGAGCAGCGCGGCGCAGCTCAGGTAGCGCCGGAGACAGAACAGGTGCAAGCGGTCACTCCGGCTGTCGTGACCGCGCCGGTGGCGGAGGACGCGCCCGCGCCTGTCGATCCCTGGCGTCCCGACATTCCCGCAGCCGAGGCAAAACCCGCTCCGTCCCCTGCGCCTGCGGCTAAACAGCCTTCTGCCTTTGGTGGCATTGTGACGTCGCTGACGCGCTGGTTTATGCAGGGTAATCCCCTGGCGAAGCTTGGCATTCTGCTGCTCTTCCTCGGCCTCTCTTTCCTGCTGCGCTATACCGTTGAACACTCCCTGTTCCCGCTTGAGCTACGCCTGGTGGCGACGGCGCTGTTTGCCATCGTGCTGCTGGCGGTTGGGTGGCGGCTGCGGCACAAGCAGCCGATCTACGCGCTTATCTTACAGGGCGGGGCGACGGGCATTCTCTACCTGACGGTCTTCGGCGCCTTCCGGCTCTGGCAGATGCTGCCGATGACGCTGGCCTTTGCGCTACTGGTGGTGATTTGCGCCGCGAGCGTTGGGCTGGCCGTGCTGCAGAAAGCGCTGAGCCTTGCCATGCTGGCGAGCCTCGGCGGGTATCTTGCGCCGCTACTACTATCTACCGGGGGCGGCAGCTTTGTGGCGCTGTTTTCCTTCTATCTCCTGCTTTCCATCGGCATTCTCGCCATCAGCATCTGGCAGCACTGGCGCGAGCTCAACCTGCTCGGGCTGCTCTTTACCTTTGGCGTGGGCGGCCTGTGGGGACTGAGTGAGTACCAGCCTGAAGACTATTGGATCTGCCAGCTGTTCCTGATTGCCAATACGCTGATATTCGGCGTGCTGAGCGTGGCGCTGTCGCTGCGGGCGCAGGAGAAAGGAAAGCAGATTATTGACGGCGTGCTGCTGTTTGCCCCGCCGCTGATAGGCTTTGGGATGCAGTACGGTATGACCCGGCACTGGGAATATGGTCCGGCCCTGAGCGCTTTGGGATACGGCGCATTTTATCTGGCCCTCGCTTTCCTTGCGCTGCGCCGCTATCCGTCCATCGGGCGACCGCTGGTGATGGCGGCGCTGGCGATCGGCGGCGGGTTTGCCACGCTTGCGATTCCGCTCGCGCTCTCCGCGCGGTGGACGGCGATGGCCTGGGCGCTGGAGGGGCTGGGCATCCTCTGGCTGGGCGTGCAGCAGCACCAGCGGCGCATGAGCTATAGCGGGACGGCGCTGCTGGTGCTGGCGCTCGGCAGCGCGCTGTGGGCGCAGATGAACGGCGTTACGCCGCTGAGCCTGCTGCTTATCTTCGCCATCCTCAGCCTTTGCTGGCTGGCTGCGGCCTGGCTGTGGCGGAACCTCTTTCTGCCGGTTAGCTGGGCGCTGCTGGCAGGCGGGCTGCTGTTCTGGCTCGTGGCGCTATTTGGCGTGTCGCGGCTGGTGTTGAAGCAGGAACTGCCTGTTCTGGCAGGCGTGCTGGCGCTGACGGCGGCGTCGGTCTGGGGCTGGCGTCAGGCTGCCGCTCGTCTGGCGTGGCGGGAGCTGGATGCCAGCAAATGGCTGCTGTGGCCGCTGATGCTGGTGATGGTGGGCTATCAGCTCTCGCACCAGCAGATGTTTGCCGCCGGCTGGTCAAATCTGGCCTGGGGTATTGCGCTTCCCGCCGCGCTGATGCTGCTGCGGCGCGACGGCGCCCGTTTAGCGCCGCGCATCTCTATGGGGCTGCATCTGGCGCTGTTCTGGATGATATTACTGGCGCTGGCGGCGGAGCTTTACTGGTTTGCCCGGTCGCTGCCGTGGGGCATGGTGGCCTGGGGCAGCGGGCTGGCGATGGCCGCAGGCGGCGGGGTGATTATGGCGCTCTCTGCGGCGGTGCGCCGTCGCGGGTGGCCGTTCCGGGAGTGGCCCGCGCTCTACGCGTGTATAGCACCGATCCCCGTGCTCGCGGCGCTGCTGGTATTGCTGGTGGTGACCAATTTCCAGGACGGCGTGGTTTATCGTCAGACCTGGCTGCCGCTGGTGAACCCGCTTGAAGAAGGCGCGGCGTTTGCGCTGCTGGGGCTGGTGGTCTTTTACCGGGCGGTGGATCGCTACTACCCGACGCAGCTCTCTCAGGCCCGTCCGTGGCCTGCCGTCGCGATTATGGCGCTTGGCTTCTGGTGGCTTAACGGTGCGCTGATGCGCGCCCTGGCCTGGTACGGCGACGTGGCCTGGAATATGGCGTCGCTGTGGGATTCGCGGCTGATCCAGACCACGTTTGCCCTGTTCTGGATGCTGAGCGCGCTGGTGATCATGGTCCACGCCACCCGTAGGGCTTCCCGTCAGGAGTGGCTTGGCGGTGCCGCGCTGCTGGGCGTGGTGATGGTTAAACTGATGCTGGTGGACAGCGCGGGTGGAGGCGGTCTGTCGCGTGCGGTGGCGTTTATCGGCGTGGCAATACTGGTGCTGATCGTGGGGTATTTCTCGCCGCTACCGCCCAAAACAGGAGATGAAAAATGAAATGGATGAAAGCGGTAGCTTGTACCGCTCTGCTGGCGCTTGCAGGCCCGGCGTTCTGCGACGAGGTACAAACGGAATCGCCCCGGGACTATGCCTTTGGCCGCTCGCTGGATACGTCTGCTCCTTCCCAGTGGTATCGGGTGACGCTGCCGCTCGCCGTCTATACGCAGAGCACGTCGCCGGATCTACATGACGTTCGCGTCTTTAACCAGTCGGGCGAGCCGGTTCCCTTCAGCCTGGTCACCGCGACGCGTCCGCAGGCGGCAGCGCAATCCACGGCGCTGCGCCTCTTTCCTCTGGACGCCTCACCGCTTGCGCCTGCGCGAGGGGATGAGGGCAGCGATAAGATCCTGCTCCGTTCCGGAAACGGCGTAGAGATTGTGCTGGAGGGGCAAAAAGCCGCCGCAGCCGGGCAGCATTATCTGCTGACCCTGCCGGAGCAGGCTACGGGTGAGATTGCCCTGTCCCAGCTGCAGCTGCTCTGGAATACCCCTCATGCGCCGTGGCAGGGAACGGCGTCGGTCTACTACAGCGAGGATCTTAAGCGCTGGTATACCCTGCGCGAGGATATGCCGCTGCTGGACGTGATGAGCGGGCAGGATCGTCTTAAGCTCGATCGGATCGATACCGATATCGTTTTGTCTCCCGATACGAATCGCTATCTCCTGGTTGTGCTGAATGCTCAGAGCCAGGGGGTGGCCTTAACCGGCGTTAACGCGATTAGCGCTCCTGCGCGGGCGACGCCGGACGCGATCACTCTTGAGGGGGTAGGGGAGCAGCTATCGACAAGCGAAGCGCAGTGGCACTGGGCGCAGCCGCAGCCGCTGAGTGCTATCAGCATTTTACTGAATGGCGACGGCGTCCTTCCCGTCGAGATAGCGTGGCGGAGTACGGAAAAAGACACATGGCACCCCCTGAAAAAAGAGGTGCTTTACCGTCTGGAGGGCAAAACGTCTCCACCGATTTCGCTTAGCGGAGGCCTGGTGCAGGCGGTGAAAATCACGACGCTGAATGCGCGCCTGCCGGAATATCTGCCGGGCGTCACCGGGCATCGTGACCGCTATGATCTGGTGTTCAACGCGCAGGGAAAAGCGCCATACGTGCTTGCCTGGGGTAATGGCGCTGCAAAGCCTGCCAGCGTGGAGCCTGACATGCTGATCCCCGCCGACCTGCGCAAAACCTATGATATGGAGCACCTGCCGCAGGCCGACATTCTGGATGATGTCGCGTTAGGCGGCGAGGGGCGTCTGACCGCTACTTCTGCGTCCGAGCGGGAGAGCCGGATGAACGCGCTGCTGGTGTGGGGCGTGCTAATTGCGGGCGTAATTCTGCTGGCGGGAATGGCCTGGCGCATCTGGCGAGAGACGCAGCGTAAGGCATAAAAAAAGGCCCACATAAGCGGGCCTTCTTCGTAAACCGTGCCGATTACAGGCTGGATACGTTCTCAGACAGGTATTTAGCAACGCCGTCTGGGGACGCAGCCATACCTTCTTTACCTTTTTCCCACTGAGCCGGGCACACTTCGCCGTGCTCTTCGTGGAACTGCAGCGCGTCAACCATGCGCAGCATTTCGTCGATGTTACGACCCAGCGGCAGATCGTTCACAACCTGGTGACGAACGATGCCGTTTGCGTCGATCAGGAAGGAACCGCGCAGCGCAACGCCAGCGTCCGGATGTTCAATACCGTAAGCCTGCTGGATTTCGCGTTTGATGTCCGCAACCATTGCGTATTTCACCGCACCGATGCCGCCGTTTTCGACAGGGGTGTTACGCCATGCGTTGTGTACAAATTCAGAGTCGAAGGAGACGCCAACCACTTCCACGCCACGCTTCTGGAATTCTTCATAACGTTTGTCGAACGCGATCAGCTCAGACGGGCAAACGAAAGTGAAGTCCATTGGCCAGAAGAACAGAACGGTCGCTTTACCGTTGGTGTGCTGTTTGAAGTTGAAGTTTTCAACGATTTCACCGTTGCCCAGAACTGCTGCAGCTGTAAAATCCGGAGCCGGACGAGTTACCAGAACCATATGATTCTCCTGTAGATACTAAGGTTATTTGGAACGCAACGCGAGCCAGTATAGAGAGTGTTCGTGGATAAGACAAAGAGGTGGTGACAATCGTTCCGCCAGCTTTTACCTATCAATGATCGTGCTGTCAGAGCTGCTTGTTTTTCGCCTGCGCCATCATGCGCGGATAAAACTGCCAGAATTGGCTCTCCAGCGCATCGTAATGCTCATCCAGGTCGTACCAGGAGTCGCGCAGCGCATCCAGCCGCGGGCGACGGCTCGCCATGCCATTCAAGACATTCTGGATAAAGTCCATCTCGCGATAGCGCTCCAGCCAGCGTTCCGACCACAGGTAGTTATTCAGATTCACAAAGCGCGGCGGCGAGTCGGGCAGAATGATCGACACCTGCTGGTGGGCGTAGCGCACAAACGCTGGCAACGGCATCTCCGGCGAGAGCTGTTCCCAGTGGCGAGACAGGAAGTGGTCCCACATCACGTCGAGCGTGATCGGCGCAACGCGGCGCGTTTCAGGGCGAAACCACGCTTTCGCTTCCGTCACCTCGGGCAGATTATCAGTGATGACATCAATGCGGCGGTGCATAAAAATCCCGTCGACAACCTCGGGAGAATACGCTTTAGCGGGGTTGCCGCGCACGAAATCGGCCAGCAAATTGCCGGAAAGGGAGCTGTCAGCGAGGTGAGCGAGATGAAGGTGAGCGAGAAAATTCATGCGTTTTATTTGTCCAGTGGCGGCTAGTTGTTGCAGCAAAAGGGTGTGAGCACTAGACTATGCCGCCTGTTTTTAAGTCACGAGTATACGTCATGCGCGTCGCCGATTTCTCCTTTGAACTACCTGAATCCCTGATTGCTCACTATCCCATGCCTGAGCGCAGCAGCTGTCGCTTACTGTCACTGGATGGGCCAACGGGCGAGCTGACGCACGGTACTTTCACCGATTTGCTCGACAAGCTCAACCCTGGCGATCTGCTGGTCTTTAACAATACCCGCGTGATCCCGGCGCGCCTGTTTGGCCGTAAGGCCAGCGGCGGCAAGATTGAAGTGCTGGTCGAACGTATGCTCGATGATAAACGTATTCTGGCACATATTCGCGCTTCCAAAGCGCCGAAGCCGGGCGCGGAGCTGCTGCTGGGTGATGACGAAAGCATCAAGGCGACCATGACCGCGCGCCACGACGCGCTGTTCGAGGTGGCGTTCGACGACGAGCGCACGGTGCTCGACATCCTGAACGCCATCGGCCATATGCCGCTGCCGCCGTACATTGAGCGCCCGGACGAAGAGGCCGATCGCGAGCTGTACCAGACCGTCTACAGCCAGAAGCCTGGCGCGGTCGCGGCACCAACCGCAGGTCTGCACTTTGATGAACCGCTGCTGGAAAAGCTGCGCGCGAAGGGCGTTGAGATGGCGTTTGTGACGCTGCACGTCGGCGCGGGCACCTTCCAGCCGGTGCGCGTGGACAGCATTGAAGACCACATCATGCACTCCGAGTATGCCGAAGTGCCGCAGGATGTGGTGGACGCGGTGCTGGCGGCGAAAGCGCGCGGTAGCCGCGTCGTGGCCGTCGGTACGACGTCCGTGCGTTCACTGGAAAGCGCCGCGCAGGCAGCTAAAAACGGTCTTATCGAGCCGTTCTTTGGCGATACGCAGATCTTTATCTACCCGGGCTATCAGTACAAAGTGATTGACGCGCTGGTGACCAACTTCCATCTGCCTGAATCGACGCTGATTATGCTGGTCTCTGCGTTTGCGGGTTATCAGCATACGATGAATGCGTACAAGTCTGCTGTAGAACAAAAATATCGCTTTTTTAGCTACGGGGACGCGATGTTTATCACGTACAATCCGCTGGCTTTGAATGAGCGTGTCGGGGAATAAGTCCGCGGCACCGTATGACAACGTTGGACTGTTTTTCTGACGTCGGAGAAAAAATGAAATTTGAACTCGATACCACCGATGGCCGCGCGCGTCGCGGTCGCCTGGTGTTTGATCGCGGCGTGGTGGAAACCCCCGCGTTTATGCCTGTGGGCACGTACGGCACCGTAAAAGGGATGACGCCGGAAGAAGTTGAAGCCACGGGCGCACAGATTATCCTCGGCAATACCTTCCACCTGTGGCTGCGTCCGGGCCAGGAGATCATGAAGCTCCACGGCGATCTGCACGATTTTATGCAGTGGAAAGGCCCGATCCTGACCGACTCCGGCGGCTTCCAGGTCTTCAGCCTGGGCGATATCCGCAAGATCACCGAGCAGGGCGTACACTTCCGTAACCCGATCAACGGCGATCCGATTTTCCTCGATCCCGAAAAGTCGATGGAGATTCAGTACGATCTCGGCTCCGACATCGTGATGATCTTCGACGAATGTACGCCGTACCCGGCAGACTGGGACTACGCGAAACGCTCTATGGAGATGTCTCTGCGCTGGGCGAAGCGCAGCCGCGACCGTTTTGACTCCCTGCAGAACAAAAATGCGCTGTTCGGCATCATTCAGGGCAGCGTTTACGAAGATTTACGCGATATCTCTGTTAAAGGTCTGGTAGAGATAGGTTTTGATGGCTACGCTGTCGGCGGTTTGGCTGTGGGTGAGCCGAAGGAAGACATGCACCGCATTCTGGAGCACGTCTGCCCGCAAATCCCGGCGGATAAACCACGATACCTGATGGGTGTGGGTAAACCCGAAGATCTGGTGGAAGGCGTACGTCGCGGCATTGATATGTTCGACTGCGTGATGCCAACCCGCAACGCGCGTAACGGTCATCTGTTCGTTACCGATGGCGTGGTGAAAATCCGTAACGCGAAGCATAAGAGTGACACCAGCCCGCTCGATTCCGAGTGCGATTGCTATACCTGTCGCAATTATTCTCGCGCGTATCTGCATCATCTCGATCGTTGTAATGAGATTTTGGGCGCGCGTCTCAATACGATTCATAATCTTCGCTACTATCAGCGCTTAATGTCTGGTTTACGCAAGGCTATCGAAGAGGGTAAATTAGAGAGCTTCGTGACCGATTTTTACCAACGTCAGGGGCGGGATGTTCCACCGTTGAACGTTGATTAATATTAATAATGAGGGAATTTGAATGAGCTTTTTTATTTCTGATGCGGTAGCGGCAACAGGTGCTCCGGCGCAGGGCAGCCCGATGTCTCTGATCCTGATGCTGGTTGTGTTCGGTCTGATCTTCTACTTCATGATCCTGCGCCCACAGCAGAAGCGTACCAAAGAGCACAAAAAGCTGATGGACTCCATCGCGAAAGGCGATGAAGTGCTGACCAACGGTGGTCTGGTCGGCCGCGTAACCAAAGTGGCTGAAAGCGGCTACATTGCTATCGCCCTGAACGACACCACTGAAGTGGTTATCAAACGTGACTTCGTAGCTGCCGTTCTGCCGAAAGGCACCATGAAGGCGCTGTAATCCCAACTTTTCCCAAAGGGAACTGCCGTGTTAAACCGTTATCCTTTGTGGAAGTACATCATGCTGGTCGTCGTGATTATCGTCGGCCTGCTGTACGCGCTTCCCAACCTGTATGGTGAGGATCCGGCCGTTCAAATCACTGGCGCGCGCGGTGTCGCCGCCAGTGAGCAAACGCTGATCCAGGTCCAGAAAACGTTACAAGAAGAAAAAATTACCGCTAAGTCTGTGGCTCTGGAAGAGGGTGCAATTCTTGCTCGCTTCGACACCACCGACACGCAGCTCCGCGCTCGCGAAGCGCTGATGGGCGTGCTGGGTGACAAATATGTCGTGGCGCTTAACCTTGCTCCTGCAACCCCTCGCTGGCTGGCTGCGCTGAACGCAGAGCCAATGAAGCTGGGTCTTGACCTGCGTGGCGGCGTTCACTTCCTGATGGAAGTGGATATGGATACCGCGCTCGGCAAGCTGCAGGAACAGAATATCGACAGCCTGCGCAGCGATCTGCGCGACAAAGGCATCCCATACACTACCGTGCGTAAAGAAGATAACTACGGCATGAGCATCACGTTCCGCGACAGCGCGGCGCGCGATCAGGCTGTAGATTACCTGACCCAACGTCACCGTGACCTGGTGATCACCTCTCAGGGCAGCAACCAGCTGCGTGCGGTGATGACCGATGCGCGTCTGAAAGAAGCGCGTGAATATGCCGTTCAGCAGAACATCAACATTCTGCGTAACCGTGTAAACCAGCTGGGCGTGGCTGAGCCGCTGGTACAGCGTCAGGGTGCTGACCGTATCGTGGTTGAACTGCCGGGTATCCAGGATACCGCGCGTGCGAAAGAGATCCTCGGTGCGACCGCGACGCTGGAATTCCGTCTGGTGAACTCCAATGTCGATCAGTCTGCCGCGGCGTCTGGCCGTATTCCGGGTGACTCCGAAGTGAAACAGACCCGTGAAGGTCAGCCGGTTGTGCTGTACAAGCGCGTGATCCTGACCGGTGACCACATCACCGACTCCACTTCAAGCCAGGATGAGTACAACCAGCCGCAGGTTAACATCTCGCTGGATAGCGCGGGTGGTAACATCATGTCTAACTTCACCAAGGACAACATCGGCAAACCGATGGCGACCCTGTTCGTGGAGTACAAAGACAGCGGTAAGAAAGATGCAAACGGTCGTGCGGTGCTGGTGAAAGAGGAAGAGGTGATTAACATCGCCAACATCCAGTCTCGTCTGGGTAACAGCTTCCGTATTACCGGTATTAGTAACCCGAACGAAGCGCGTCAGCTCTCGCTGCTGCTGCGTGCCGGTGCGCTGATTGCGCCAATTCAGATTGTTGAAGAACGTACCATTGGTCCAACCCTGGGTATGCAAAACATCCAGCAGGGTCTGGAAGCGTGTCTGGCCGGTCTGGCGGTCTCTATCCTCTTCATGATCTTCTTCTATAAGAAGTTCGGTCTGATTGCGACCTCCGCGCTGATTGCAAACCTGGTGCTGATCATCGGCATTATGTCCCTGCTGCCGGGGGCGACGCTGACCATGCCGGGGATTGCGGGTATCGTTCTGACCCTTGCGGTGGCGGTCGACGCCAACGTACTGATTAACGAACGTATCAAAGAAGAGTTGAGCAACGGTCGCTCTGTCCAGCAGGCGATTGACGAAGGTTATAAAGGCGCGTTCAGCTCTATCTTCGATGCGAACGTAACAACACTGATTAAGGTTCTTATCCTGTATGCAGTGGGTACTGGCGCGATCAAAGGCTTTGCGATTACCACCGGTATCGGTGTCGCAACGTCAATGTTTACCGCTATTGTCGGCACCCGTGCCATCGTGAACCTGCTGTACGGCGGCAAGCGCGTCAAAAAGCTGTCTATCTGAGGAGTGCGTTGTGGCACAGGAATATACTGTTGAACAATTGAACCATGGCCGTAAAGTCTGGGACTTTATGCGCTGGGACTACTGGGCCTTCGGCATTTCAGGTTTACTGCTGATTTTGTCCATCGTCATTATGGGCGTGAAAGGCTTTAACTGGGGTCTCGATTTCACCGGTGGTACGGTCATCGAGATCTCCCTGGAAAAACCGGTCGATATGGACCAGATGCGCGAATCGCTGCAGAAAGCGGGCTTTGAAGAGCCGCTGCTGCAGAACTTCGGCAGCAGCCGCGACATCATGGTGCGTATGCCGCCGGTGCACGATGCCAACGGCAGCCAGGAGCTGGGCAGCAAGGTCGTACAGGTCATTAACGAAACCACCAGCCAGAGCGCGGCGGTCAAGCGTATTGAGTTCGTCGGCCCGAGCGTGGGTGCGGACCTGGCGCAAACCGGCGCCATGGCGCTGCTGGTGGCGCTGATCTCCATCCTGGTGTACGTCGGTTTCCGCTTCGAGTGGCGACTGGCGGCCGGTGTGGTTATCGCCCTGGCGCACGACGTGGTGATCACCATGGGCATACTGTCTCTGTTCCACATTGAGATTGACCTGACCATCGTGGCATCCCTGATGTCCGTGATCGGTTACTCACTGAACGACAGTATCGTGGTATCTGACCGTATCCGTGAAAACTTCCGTAAGATCCGTCGCGGCACGCCGTACGAAATCTTTAACGTGTCGTTGACCCAGACGCTGCATCGTACCTTGATCACCTCCGGTACTACCCTGATGGTGATCCTGATGCTGTTCCTCTTCGGTGGCCCGGTGCTGGAAGGCTTCTCGCTGACCATGCTGATCGGTGTCTCCATCGGTACGGCGTCGTCTATTTACGTGGCGTCCGCTCTGGCACTGAAACTTGGCATGAAGCGCGAGCACCTGCTCCAGCAGAAGGTCGAGAAAGAAGGGGCGGATCAGCCGTCCATTCTGCCGTAAGGCGACGTTTAGCGCGTTATCGGAATCCCGGTCTGTTGACCGGGATTTTTTTTATCTGCTCCTGACAAACACTCCTGACAGTATGCTGTCAGGAGCCATGCCGTAGACTCCTTCTGAACCCAAACAACAGGCAGGAGGATGTATGAAAAGCGTAATTAACTGGTTTGAAATTCCGGTTTCGGATATGGATCGTGCCATCAAATTTTATGAGCCGGTGATGCAGCTCGCGCTGCGTCGCGAGAAAATGGACATTGCCGAGCTGGCGGTTTTCCCGCATGAGGATCCCGCCACCGGAGGAGCGCTGGCAAAATTTGACGGCGTTACGCCCTCTTTGCAGGGCGCTATTATTTACCTGCATACTGACAATCTGGCGGCCACGCTCGATCGCATTGCCTCTGCGGGCGGCGAGTGCGTGTTTGGCCCGCTGGAACTGCCGCATGGTATCGGCACTATCGCACTGTTTACCGACAGCGAGGGTAACCGCGTCGGCCTTCATCAACCTGCCTGAGAGCGAATGACGTTATGACCCGACGCGCTGACCGTTTGTTTCAGATTGTGCAGATCCTGCGGGGCAGGCGTCTGACAACGGCAGCGCATCTGGCGGACCGGCTTGGCGTGTCCGAGCGCACGGTCTACCGCGATATCCGCGACCTGTCGCTTTCCGGCGTGCCGGTGGAAGGCGAGGCGGGAAGCGGATATCGGCTGATGTCGGGTTTTGACCTGCCGCCGCTGATGCTGACAAATAAGGAATCCGAAGCGCTGATGGTCGCGATTCGCCTGCTCAAAACCTGGGGAGGTGAATCGCTGTCGCGCGAGCTGGAGTCGGCCCAGGAGAAGGTGCTGGCTATTCTGCCCGAGGAGAGCCGCAGAAAGGCGGAGCAAACGCGTATCTACGCCCCGGATTTTTGCATGCAAAGCCACTCCCGCAGCGATTTTGACATGATTCACCAGGCGATTTCTGCTCAGCGCGTATTAGCGCTGCATTATCGTGATGAAGCCGGGCTACTCTCAAAACGTGAGGTACAGCCGCTGGGGTTATTCTTCTGGGGGGAGCGCTGGCTGCTGGCGGCATGGTGTGAACGGCGCGATGACTACCGCTGTTTCCGGCTCGACCGGTGTCTCAATGTTGTAATGACGGAGAGGCGGTTCAGTGAGAGTGCGGACAGGTCTTTGGCGGATTTTTTGCGCAAGGTGAAGCAGTAAAAAGCCGGGTGGCGAAGTAAAAGCAAAACGGCAACGATGTTGCCGTTTTTTGTGTTTGCGCCCTCTCCCGTGGGAGAGGGAAGGGGTGAGGGCACCAGCCCGCACAATCCCGCACTGATTAGAAGTTGTAACCCACGACCAGGTAACCACCCCAGCCGGTAGAGCGGACGCTAAAGTCGCCGTTACCGAAGTTCAGGCTCGCGTCGTCGTTCCACTGGCCACCGTTGTGCCAGTAACGCGCAACAACAGAGTAATGCCAGTGATCGTAGTTCAGCGCCAGGATGTGGCTGGAGGCGATGGAATCGTTGGTACGCGCTTTCTTGCCGTTCAGGTCACGGAAATCGTCGTCGCCCAGGTCTGAGCCCCAGTCAAAGTTAGTGAAACCGATGTAGCTCAGATTACCGCCCCACAGTTGGGTAATTGGCACGAAGTATTTCACTTTGAAACGGTAGCCGTCCCACTCGTTTTCATTCGCTGCGCCGTAGTTCTGCCACTGGTATTTTGCATACACGTTCAGGGACAGGCTCATCGGCAGGCCGGTGTCAATGTCAGTACCCAGACCCATATACCAGGTGCTCTGACGACCGGACTTATTGCGGCCCATGTCGTAGATGTAGTTGTTCGCGAAGTACCACTCTTTGAACGGACCAAACGCCAGGCTGGTACCGGTCAGTTTGTCGATGGAGAAGCGCGGTTCAATCTCCATGAACAGTGGGGAACCGTGGTTCCAGATACCTTTCGCATCGGTGTTACCACCGAAGAACACAGGCGCATCCATATAGCCGTAGAAATCAAACCAGTCTTTCTTGGCGAACGCTTCATATTCCAGGTAGGTATCGTTGCGGATCTGCGGTCCGAAACGGGTGTGGTAGCTGCCTACCACGTTAACGCTCTGGTGCCACCAGTCGGAGAGGTATTGTGGTTTCTCGTTTTCCGCTGCGTTAACAGTGAAAGAGGAGGACAGTGCCAGAACTGCACCGGCTGCGAGTAATGTTTTTTTCATAATCATGCCACTGATTGAAATTCCCTTCCGGGAGTGAAAAATGCGCGAATTGCGTTTCTAAATATTTCGTGTTTCTGCGGTGCCTATTATAGGAATCCCTGCTCACAAAAATATGTGTTGTTTCACATATCTCTCACACGCGTAATCGATTGCGTTCACGTTTGCGTACTTTAAACGGCCGGGATTGTAGCGGCAATCATTTCTGTTGCCAATCCATACGAAATGTAAATGTTAGCGGAGTGACATTTCACTCTGCTCAAAAGGAAGGGATTACTGCGCGGCAGGTTGAATGTCGTGAATGCGGATAAAGCCTAACTGCTCAGGCGTAAGTCCGCTTAGCTGAAGTGGAATATCCACATCGCTGGGCGCTAACACGCTGGCTGGAGCGGTGAACAACTGGTTCTTCACGTTCACCTCCTGGTAGCTCTCCGTGGTGCCCTGGATCTGGCCCCACTCTACCGTGCCGCTGAAGGCGGGCAGCGGATCGTTGGACTCACCGTGAATACGTAATGTTGCGCGCGTACCATCCGCATTCGCCGCCACATTCACCAGAGACATCTTCAGCGTGCCAATCTGGCTATTAAGCAGGGCAGGCGTATTCGCTCCTGGCAGCAGATATACCCCGCTGGTGGATTTAGCGTTCAGCGCGTTTTGCTGGGTGATCTTCACCGTTTCTTTGTTCAGTTTGTCCATCGCCGTGTTGAGCGTATTCACGCTTTGTTTCATCTGGCGGACTTCGGTTTGCTGTGCACAGGCACTAAGGGTGAAGAGGCTCCCCACCAGTAAAATTTTCAGGTAACGTCTTGTCATAGCGTTTATTCCTTGAAATGACGGATCCCCATAATGGTAGCCAGCAACGTACCGCCAGACATAGATCCTTTATCTCAAAAAAGCTCCTCCTTTGTTGTCAGGCCAGATCAGGGTAAAATGAAAATCAGTTAACCAGATAACAGGGATACCGTATGCATTGCCCATTCTGCTCCGCTGTGGATACCAAAGTCATCGACTCTCGCCTTGTGGGCGAAGGGTCTTCTGTGCGCCGTCGTCGGCAGTGTCTGGTGTGCAACGAGCGTTTCACGACCTTTGAGGTTGCAGAGCTGGTAATGCCGCGCGTAGTAAAAAGTAACGACGTGCGCGAGCCGTTTAACGAAGAGAAACTGCGCAGCGGAATGCTGAAGGCCCTCGAAAAACGGCCCGTCAGCGCGGATGATGTCGAAATGGCGTTAAACCACATTAAATCTTACCTGCGTGGCCTGGGCGAGCGTGAAGTGCCGAGCAAAATGATCGGCAACCTGGTGATGGAGCAGCTGAAAAAGCTCGATAAGGTCGCCTATATCCGCTTCGCCTCTGTCTACCGCAGTTTCGAAGATATCAAAGAGTTTGGCGAAGAGATCGCCCGCTTACAGGATTAAGCCCATGCAGGATGAGAAGTACATGGCGCGAGCCATGAAGCTGGCGCAGCGCGGTCGTTTTACCACCCATCCTAACCCCAACGTCGGGTGCGTTATCGTGAAAGATGGCGAGATCGTGGGGGAAGGGTTTCACTATCGCGCAGGCGAGCCGCATGCTGAAGTGCATGCCCTGCGTATGGCTGGGGAGAAAGCGCGAGGCGCGACGGCCTACGTGACGCTGGAGCCATGCAGCCACCACGGGCGCACGCCGCCGTGCTGTGAAGCGCTGATTGCGGCAGGGGTTTCGCGCGTGGTCGCCGCTATGCAGGATCCTAACCCGCAGGTGGCGGGCCGCGGCCTGTATCGTCTGCAACAGGAAGGGATCGACGTCAGCCACGGCCTGATGATGCAAGATGCGGAAGCCATCAACAAAGGCTTCCTGAAGCGCATGCGCACCGGCTTCCCGTTTATTCAGCTCAAGCTGGGCGCCTCGCTGGACGGGCGTACGGCAATGGCGAACGGTGAAAGCCAGTGGATCACCTCGCCGCAGGCAAGGCGCGATGTGCAACGTCTGCGCGCGCAAAGCCATGCTATCCTCACCAGCAGTGAAACCGTTCTGGCTGACGATCCGGCCATGACCGTGCGCTGGGATGAGCTGAATGCCGATACCCAGGCGCTTTATCCGCAGGAGAACCTGCGCCAGCCGCTGCGTATTATTATTGATAGCCAGAACCGCGTGACCCCGGAGCACCGCATCGTGCAGCAGCCGGGTGAAACCTGGATTGCGCGCACCAAAGAAGATACGCGCGAATGGCCGGAAGGCGTGCGCAGCATTATGGTGCCGGAGCATAACGGACATCTGGATCTCGTGGTGCTGATGATGTTGCTCGGCAAGCAGCAGGTGAACAGTATCTGGGTCGAAGCCGGTCCGACGCTCGCCGGCGCGCTGCTCCAGGCGGGGCTGGTGGATGAACTGCTCGTCTACGTTGCGCCTAAACTGTTAGGTCACGACGCGCGCGGCCTGTTTGTGCTGCCTGGCCTTGAAAAACTGGCCGATGCACCGCAACTCACATTCAGCGAGATTCGTCCGGTGGGTCCGGATGTCTGCCTCCATGTAAAGACAGCGTAATTGCTCCCGAAATAGGGAAGCAGTGCGCAAAGTATTATGATAAAATCCGCCCCCCTGCGGGGCCAAATGAACCCGTAAAGGAAGAGTATGAACATTATTGAAGCTGCTGTAGCTACCCCGGACGCTCGCGTCGCCATCACCATTGCGCGTTTCAACAACTTCATCAACGATAGCCTGCTGGAAGGTGCGATTGACGCCCTGAAACGTATCGGCCAGGTTAAAGATGACAACATTACCGTTGTTTGGGTTCCAGGCGCTTATGAACTGCCACTGGCGGCGGGCGCGCTGGCGAAAACCGGTAAATACGACGCGGTGATTGCGCTGGGTACCGTTATTCGTGGCGGCACTGCGCACTTCGAATACGTTGCGGGCGGTGCAAGCAACGGTCTGGCACACGTTGCGCAGGATGCTGAAATTCCTGTCGCGTTCGGCGTGCTGACCACCGAAAGTATTGAACAAGCCATCGAACGTGCTGGCACCAAAGCCGGTAACAAAGGTGCAGAAGCTGCACTGACCGCGCTTGAAATGATCAATGTATTGAAAGCCATTAAGGCCTGATTTTTTTGTAAGGGGAATTCCGTGAAACCTGCTGCTCGTCGCCGCGCCCGTGAATGTGCCGTCCAGGCACTTTACTCCTGGCAGTTGTCCCAGAACGACATCGCTGATGTTGAATACCAGTTCCTGTCAGAACAGGACGTGAAAGACGTTGACGTTCTGTACTTCCGTGAACTGCTGTCGGGAGTGGCGACTAATAGCGCGTATCTCGATGGCCTGATGAAGCCATACCTGTCCCGTCTGCTCGAAGAGCTGGGCCAGGTGGAAAAAGCAGTGTTGCGTATCGCGCTGTTTGAGCTGTCTAAACGTGATGATGTGCCGTACAAAGTGGCCATCAACGAAGCGATCGAACTGGCGAAAACCTTCGGCGCTGAAGACAGCCACAAGTTCGTTAACGGCGTACTTGATAAAGCCGCACCTGCGATCCGTCCCCACAAAAAGTGATCCGCAAACCGGAGTTCTGCATTGCCTGACGGGCAGTGCGGCTCCGGTTTTTTCTTTTATTTGCTGAGGCATAACGTATGGCATGCGGCGAATTCTCCCTGATTGCCCGTTATTTCGACCGTGTCAGAACCTCTCGTCTTGATGTTGAAACCGGCATTGGCGATGATTGTGCACTTCTCAATATTCCTGAAAAGCAGACGCTGGCAATCAGCACCGACACCTTAGTGTGCGGACGTCATTTCTTACCTGATATCGATCCTGCCGATCTGGCGTATAAAGCGCTGGCGGTCAACGTCAGCGATCTGGCGGCAATGGGCGCTGACCCGGCCTGGCTGACGCTGGCCCTGACGCTGCCGGAGGTGGATGAAGCCTGGCTTGAAGCGTTCAGCGATGCGCTGTTTGAACAGCTGAACTACTACGATATGCAGCTGATTGGCGGCGATACGACTGCCGGGCCTTTGTCGATGACGCTGGCGATCCACGGCTATGTGCCGCTCGGTCGCGCGCTGAAGCGCTCGGGCGCTAAACCGGGCGACTGGATCTACGTGACCGGTACGCCGGGAGACAGCGCGGCAGGGCTGGCGATCCTTCAGGATCGCTTAAACGTGAAGGACGCTGACGATGCGGCGTATCTGGTGAAGCGCCACCTGCGCCCGACACCACGTATTCTGCACGGTCAGGCGCTGCGCGAGCGGGCCAGTTCGGCTATCGATCTCTCTGACGGTCTCATCTCGGACCTCGGCCATATCCTGAAGGCCAGCGGGGTGGGCGCGCGCGTTGACCTGGATCTGTTCCCGCTGTCGGAGCAACTGCTTCGCCATGTGGAGCCTGAGCAGGCGCTGCGCTGGGCGCTCTCCGGTGGGGAAGACTACGAGCTGTGTTTCACGGTGCCAGAGCTGAACCGTGGAACGCTGGATGTGGCATTGGCCCATCTTGGCGCAAAGTTTACCTGCATCGGTCAGATCATGCCGGAGAGTGAAGGGCTGAAGTTTGTGAAAGACGGTGCGCCCGTTACGCTGGACTGGAAAGGGTACGATCACTTCGGGTAAGTTTGTGCGCTCAGCATTGCCGGGGAAGCGTACGCCACCCGGCAAGTGTTTACTTAAACCCCACCACCGGATGCTGCTGATACGGCGTCTCCAGCTCGGCAACCTGCTCCGGCGTCAGCGATAAATCCACCGCGCTTAACAACTCGTCCAGCTGTTCTTCCCGCGATGTACCAATAATCGGTGCGGCGACACCCCGCTTGCCCAGCAGCCACGCCAGCGCCACCTGCGCGCGCGTTGCGCCGATATCGTCGGCGATCCCGGCTAAACGTTCGGCAATCAGCGCATCGCTGGCTTCGGTACCGGAATACAGATTTTTACCCACTTCATCCGATACCAGCCGCGCCGTGGTTTCTCCCCACGGACGAGTTAAGCGTCCGCGCGCCAGCGGGCTCCACGGGATCACCGCCACGCCTTCCTGGTAGCAGAGCGGCAGCATCTCGCGTTCTTCTTCCCGGTAAATCAGGTTGTAGTGATCCTGCATGGTGACAAAGCGTGCCCAGCCGTGCTGCGCCTGGAGATCGAGCGCCTGAGCAAACTGAGATGCGTGCATTGACGACGCGCCGATATAGCGCGCTTTACCCGCTTTCACGACATCGTTCAGCGCTTCAAGGGTTTCTTCAATTGGCGTGTTGTAATCCCAGCGGTGAATTTGCAGCAGGTCGACGTAATCCATGTTCAGGCGTCTGAGGCTGTCATCAATGGAGCGCAGGATCTGCGCGCGAGAGAGGCCTTCAGCCAGATCGCCTGACGGGTAGTACACCTTGGTGGCGACCACAATCTCATCCCGACGGGCAAAATCACGCAGAGCGCGGCCCATAATCTCTTCGCTGCTGCCGTCAGAGTAGCTGTTGGCGGTATCAAAGAAGTTGATGCCGCCGTCTATGGCGCGCTTGATGATAGGGCCGCTGCTCTCTTCCGGCAGCGTCCAGGCGTGATTTCCCCGGTCAGGCTCGCCAAAGGTCATGCAGCCCAGGCAAAGCCGGGACACCCTGAGGTCCGTTTTTCCTAATGTCGTGTATTGCATGGTTCCGCTCCTGCTGTTTAAACAATACGTTTAAGCATAGCAGGAGCGGAAAAGGGGAGGGATCAGGCCAGCCAGCTGCGGATTCTGGCTTCGATACCGGCGGCGTCCAGGCCGATGTCGGCACGCGCCTCGTCCTGAGTGCCTTGCGGGATGAAGTGGTCCGGCAGGCCGAGGTTCAGCACCGGAACCAATTTACGGTTCGCCATCAGCACTTCGTTAACGCCGCTACCCGCACCGCCCATGATGGCGTTCTCTTCCAGCGTGACCAGCACGTCGTGGCTTTCCGCCATGCTCAGAATCAGAGATTCATCGAGCGGCTTCACAAAGCGCATATCCACCAGCGTCGCGTTCAGGGTTTCAGCGACTTTTGCCGCTTCCGGCATCAGCGTACCAAAGTTCAGGATCGCCACTTTTTCGCCGCGACGTTTCACCAGACCTTTACCGATCTCGAGTTTTTCCAGCGGCTGAAGTTCAACGCCAAGGGCATTGCCGCGCGGATAACGTACCGCGCAGGGGCCGTCCTGATAGTGGTAGCCGGTATACAGCATCTGACGACACTCGTTTTCGTCGCTTGGCGTCATGATGACCATGTCCGGGATGCAGCGCAGGAAGGAGAGATCAAACGCCCCCTGGTGCGTCTGGCCGTCGGCCCCCACGATGCCCGCGCGGTCGATAGCAAACAGCACCGGCAGCTTCTGGATGGCAACGTCATGGATCACCTGGTCGTAGGCGCGCTGCAGGAAGGTGGAGTAAATCGCCACCACCGGCTTGTAGCCGCCAATCGCCAGCCCTGCCGCAAAGGTGACAGCGTGCTGCTCGGCAATGGCGACGTCGAAATACTGGTCCGGGTATTTTTTGGAGAACTCGACCATGCCGGAGCCTTCACGCATGGCAGGCGTAACCGCCATCAGCTTGTGATCTTTTGCCGCCGTCTCGCACAGCCAGTCGCCAAAGATTTTTGAGTAGCTCGGCATTCCGCCGCTGCTTTTCGGCAGGCAGCCGCTGGTATGGTCGAACTTTGGCACCGCGTGGAAGGTGATCGGATCTTTCTCTGCCGGTTCGTAGCCACGCCCTTTTTTGGTCATGATGTGAAGGAACTGCGGGCCTTTCAGGTCGCGCATGTTTTTAAGCGTGGTCACCAGACCCAGCACATCGTGCCCGTCCACCGGGCCGATATAGTTAAAGCCCAGCTCTTCGAACAGCGTGCCCGGCACGACCATGCCTTTGATATGTTCTTCGGTACGCTTGAGCAGCTCTTTGATCGGCGGCACGCCGGAGAAGACTTTTTTCCCGCCTTCCCGCAGCGACGAGTAAAGCTTGCCGGAAAGCAGCTGCGCCAGATGGTTGTTCAGCGCGCCGACGTTCTCGGAGATCGACATTTCGTTATCGTTGAGGATAACCAGCATGTCCGGCTTGATATCGCCCGCGTGGTTCATGGCTTCAAAAGCCATCCCGGCGGTGATCGCCCCGTCGCCAATCACGCAGACGGTGCGGCGCTGCTTGTTCTCTTTCTCGGCGGCAACGGCAATACCGATGCCCGCGGAAATGGAGGTAGAGGAGTGGCCGACGCTCAGCACGTCATACTCGCTCTCACCGCGCCACGGGAACGGGTGCAGGCCGCCCTTCTGACGAATGGTGCCAATTTTATCGCGACGTCCGGTCAGAATTTTGTGCGGATAAGCCTGGTGGCCCACGTCCCAGATAAGCTGATCGAACGGCGTGTTATAGACGTAATGCAACGCCACGGTCAGCTCAACCGTGCCAAGCCCGGAGGCGAAGTGGCCGCTGGAGCGGCTAACGCTGTCGAGCAGGTAGCGACGCAGCTCGTCACACAGCTTCGGCAGACTCTCTTTCGGCAACAGACGTAACTCCTGGGTGGAGTCAACTAACGCCAGTGTCGGGTATTTGGCAATATCAAAACTCATCAAAGGCTCATCGAGATATATAGTTTATTTATCACGCTGGATTATATAGTCCGCTAGCGCTTCCAGTGCCGAGGTATCCAGCGATTGCGCGGCCAGCTCATTCAGCGACTGGCGGGCATCGTCAATCAGATCCCGGGCTTTACGTTGGGCTTGCTCAAGACCCAGCAGGGCGGGATAGGTACTTTTGCCAAGCTGCTGGTCCGCACCCTGACGTTTACCCAATGTTGCAGTATCGCCCACCACATCCAGAATGTCATCCTGAACCTGGAATGCCAGACCGATACTTTCTGCGTATCTGTCCAGAATCGGCAGGGCTTTGCGCCCTTGCTCACCCGCGCTCAGCGCGCCCAGGCGAACGGCGGAACGAATAAGCGCGCCCGTCTTATGGCGATGAATACGCTCCAGCTGTTCCAGATTAACCTGACGTCCTTCCGCTTCAAGATCCAGCGCCTGACCGCCGCACATGCCAGCCACGCCGCTGGCCATTGCCAGTTCGGAGATCATCGCCAGGCGGTCGCGGTCGGCCACTTCCGCCATCGGCGCATCACTGAGAATCGAGAACGCCAGCGTCTGCAAGGCATCGCCCGCCAGAATGGCATTCGCCTCGCCAAACTTAATGTGGCAGGTTGGCTGACCCCGGCGCAGATCGTCGTCGTCCATCGCCGGGAGATCGTCGTGGATCAGCGAGTAGGCATGGATGCACTCCACGGCGGCTGCCGGGGCGTCCAGCGTATTATCGCTGATGCCAAACATGTTGCCCGTGGCATACACCAGGAACGGGCGCAGGCGTTTTCCCCCTAAGAGTGCGCCATAGTGCATGGCTTCAACCAGTGGAGTGTTCTGAAAAGGCTGCGGCTCAATAAAACGGCGCAGGGCGTCGTTGGCGCGAACGACGCGCGCCTGAAGCGCGTTGGTAAAATCCATTTACTCGGCGTCCGGTGTGAATGGCGTGGTTTTAGCGTCTTCGCTGTCGGAAAGCAGGATCTGCACACGCTGCTCGGCCTGCTGGAGTTTTACCTGCCCCTGGCGCGCAAGCTGCACACCGCGCTCAAATTCGTTGAGGGCGTCTTCCAGCGGTAAATCGCCGCTCTCGAGGCGGGTAACAATCTGCTCAAGCTCACTCAGCGCAGTTTCAAAACTGGCCGGTGCGTCGTTCTTCTTCGGCATAGTGAATTAACTCTTATATTCTTCGCCCCAACATGGTAACGGACTCGGGGCAATTATCAAATAACGCGAGTGGCGCGATGGTGGTATACTTGCGCGCCTGGATGCAGCCACGGGTGTGGGCTGCTGTATCATTTTCCACTACAAGCCTTTATAAGCTTGCCTAAGAAACATTGCCGCCATGAAGTTTATCATTAAATTGTTCCCTGAAATCACCATCAAAAGCCAATCTGTGCGTTTGCGCTTTATTAAAATTCTCACCGGGAACATTCGTAACGTATTAAAACACTACGACGAAACGCTCGCCGTAGTGCGTCACTGGGACCACGTTGAAGTCCGCGCGAAAGACGAAAGCAAACGCCTTCATATTCGCGACGCGCTGACCCGTATTCCAGGTATTCACCATATTCTGGAAGTGGAAGACGTTCCGTTCAGCGATATGCACGATATCTTCGAAAAGGCGCTGGTACAGTACCGCGATCAGATCGAAGGCAAAACCTTCTGCGTGCGCGTGAAGCGTCGCGGTAAGCACGAGTTTAGCTCGATTGAAGTCGAGCGCTACGTCGGCGGCGGTCTGAACCAGCACGTTGAGACGGCGCGCGTGCGCCTGACTAACCCGGACGTCACCGTTAACCTTGAGATCGAGAACGATCGTCTGCTGCTGGTTAAGGGCCGTTATGAAGGTATTGGCGGTTTCCCGATCGGCACGCAGGAAGATGTGCTGTCGCTGATCTCAGGCGGCTTCGACTCCGGCGTCTCCAGCTATATGCTGATGCGTCGCGGCTGCCGCGTGCACTACTGCTTCTTCAACCTCGGCGGCGCGGCGCATGAAATTGGCGTTCGTCAGGTGGCGCATTACCTGTGGAACCGCTTCGGCAGTTCCCACCGCGTGCGTTTTGTGGCGATCAACTTTGAGCCGGTAGTGGGCGAAATCCTTGAAAAAGTGGACGACGGCCAGATGGGCGTGATCCTCAAACGTATGATGGTTCGCGCGGCGTCCAAAGTCGCCGAGCGCTACGGCGTGCAGGCGCTGGTCACCGGCGAAGCGCTGGGCCAGGTCTCCAGCCAGACGTTGACCAACCTGCGTCTGATCGACAACGTATCAGATACGCTGATCCTGCGTCCGCTGATCTCCCACGATAAAGAGCACATCATCGACCTGGCGCGCGAAATCGGCACCGAAGACTTTGCCCGCACCATGCCGGAATACTGCGGCGTGATCTCAAAAAGCCCGACCGTCAAGGCAGTGAAGGCGAAGATCGAAGCGGAAGAAGAGAACTTCGATTTCAGCATCCTGGAAAGAGTGGTGGCAGAAGCGTCCAACATCGACATCCGCGAGATTGCCCAGCAGACCGAACAGGAAGTGGTTGAAGTGGAAACCGTGAGTGGTTTCGGTGCGAACGATGCTATTCTGGATATCCGCTCCATCGACGAGCAGGATGACAAGCCGCTGAAGGTTGAAGGCGTGGAGGTGGTTTCTCTGCCGTTCTACAAGCTGAGCACTAAGTTTGGCGACCTCGATCAGAGCAAAACGTATCTGCTGTGGTGTGAGCGCGGGGTGATGAGCCGCCTGCAGGCGCTGTACCTGCGCGAGCAGGGATTCGCAAATGTGAAGGTGTATCGTCCGTAGCGTGCGGCCTGGTGCCCTCACATTAAAAACGGCAACCAAAGGTTGCCGTTTTGCTTTTACCTCGCGCCACCCGGCTTTTTTTATGCACTACTCTTCATAGTAATTATAAATCCCCGCCGGCATCACCAGCGACGACGCCACTTCGTAGGCCTTCTCCCGCCCGACCAGCAGATCAATAATCTTTAAGCCAAAATCAATCGCGGTGCCGGGTCCCTGGCTGGTCAGCAGGTTGACGCGCGGATCCCAGACGACGCGTTTATCCACCCAATGCTCATCCGGGATCGTATCCTTAAGCCCCGGGAAGCCAGTCATATTGCCGATGGGGAAGATATCGTGCGGAATCAGAACTGTTCCAGCGGCGGCACAAATTGCCGCGACGATGCGGCCGGACAGATGAAACTGACGCACGGTTTCAACCAGCAGCGGGCTGTCGCGGAAACATTCCGCGCCTTTTAAGCCGCCGGGCAGGACGATGATGTCGTAATCGCCGTCAGCAACCTGGACAAGCGGTGCGTCTGCCAGGATTTTCACCCCTCGTGAACAGGTGATTGCCAGATTGCCGTCGCTGGCTACGCTGGCGGTTGTTACCTTAATGCCGCCACGTACCAGTAAATCAATAGTGGTGACCGCTTCCATCTCTTCGCTACCAGGAGCGAGGCAAATCAGTGCCGACGCGCTCATATTCACTCTCCTTACGTTTAACCAGGTCATACAGACGGGCGTTTTCCGGCACGGCGATGCCGTGCGCGCGGGCGCGCTTTAGCAGATAGCCGGTAATGTAATCTATCTCCGTATGGCGAAATGCCCGAACGTCCTGCAGCATCGAGGAGATGTTCTCAGCCGTGCTCTCAATAACCTGCTCGACATAACAGCGTAAATCCTCTGCTGAGGTGTGCAGGCCTTCTCGCTCAATGACCGACGCGACTTCTGCACACAGGGACGCCACCTCCTGCGGATGGTTTTTCAGCTCCCCGTTCGGGCAGTTCCACAGCGCCGTCAGCGGATTGATCACGCAGTTTACGGCCAGCTTGCGCCACAGCTGAGGGCGGATGTTGTTGTGCCAGGCGACGTCCGGCAAGACCTTTTGCAAAACATCGGCCAGATAGCTGTAGTCGCCATCCTGTGTTCTGGCCGGGCCGATGTGCGTCACGCCGCTGGCGACATGCACGATAATAGTCCCGTCGCGACGCGCAGCGTGGGTGGTGGTCGCCATTAGCAGAGGCTGCGGGACGCTTTTCAGCTCATCAAGGGTTCCCATACCGTTATGCAGCAGCAGAATGGGGGACGTGGGGGGAAGCTGCGCGGCCAGAGTCTTAACCGCATCTGAGACCTGCCACGCCTTGAGCGTCACCAGCAACAGGTCGCTTTGCGCCAGGAAATCAGGATCGTTCGCGGTGAGGGATTCGTTAAAAATGCTTCCGTCTTCACCAATCAGGTTGACACTGCAATAGGGCTGGGGCACGCGCAGCCAGCCCTGAACCTCATGTCCGTGCTTGCACAGCGCGGTCAGCCACAACTGGCCGAGCGCTCCGCATCCGAGCACCGTAATTTTCATTGTTCCTCCTCACCTGCAACTGCGCCAGGTGTTACAGCTTAATTATACAGCTAAGCTTCTGTTGAGTTATGCCTCGTAGCGGGTATTATGCAACGCAACAAAAGTGAAGGGAGAAGAAAAGATGCCATCTTTCGATATTGTTTCCGAAGTTGATATCCAGGAAGTTCGCAACGGCGTTGAGAACGCAACCCGCGAAGTTGAGTCACGTTTCGATTTTCGCGGCGTTGAGGCGTCGTTTGAGCTGAACGACGCAAATAAGACCATTAAGGTGCTGAGCGAGTCTGATTTCCAGGTGAATCAGCTGCTCGACATTCTGCGCGCCAAGCTGTTAAAACGCGGCATCGAAGGAACGTCTCTGGACGTGCCGGACGAGTTTGTCCACAGCGGTAAGAACTGGTTTGTAGAAGCCAAACTGAAGCAGGGCATCGAGAGCGCGGTGCAGAAGAAGATCGTTAAGCTGATTAAAGACAGCAAGTTGAAGGTGCAGGCGCAGATCCAGGGCGAAGAAATTCGCGTGACCGGTAAATCTCGCGATGACCTCCAGTCCGTGATGGCGCTGGTGCGCGGCGGGGATTTGGGTCAACCTTTCCAGTTTAAAAACTTCCGCGATTAAGACAAAAAAGCCCGGTTCAACCGGGCTTTTTTTCAGGCCTTCAGCGCCTGCTCCACCTCAAAGCGGTTCGTCACTTTGCTGTCAATTTTGACATAAGCACTGCGCTCTTCGGGAACAATCAGCACCTCTGTGACCCCTTCTTTTCCTTCCAGACGCTGTTTCAGCGCATCGCTAATCTCCACGTCATCCGGGATTTCTACCCGCAGGCTGCTCACGTAGCGTGGCTCTTTCATGGTGCTGGCAACCAGCAGCCAGACTGTCGCCAGCAGCGCGCCCGCGAGAAACACGGTTTGTGAATCAAACAGGCCGTCGACCCAGCCGCCAAGCGATCCGCCGATCGCCACGCCGAGGAACTGGCTGGTGGAGTAAATGCCCATTGCCGTGCCTTTGTAACCGGCGGGGGACTCTTTGCTGATCAGCGACGGCAGCAGCGCTTCCATCAGATTAAACGCCAGGAAGAACAGCTGTACGCCTGCGATCAGCTCCCAGAAGTGCGGGCCAGCGCCCCAGAGCACAATCTCGGCAATCAGCAGTAACGCCACGCAGCCCACGAAGACGCGCTTCATTTTGCGCTTCACTTCGGCGTAGATGATGAACGGCACGACAGAGACAAACGAAATCAGCATCGTGACCAGATAAATTTTCCAGTGCTCTGCCGCCGGGAAACCTGCTGCGGCAAGCTGGCCGGGCAGGGCGACGAAGGTGGACATCAGCAGAATATGCAGGCACATAATGCCGAAGTTAAGCTTTAGCAGACGCGGCTCGGCGATGACTTTGCTAAAGCAGCCTTTAACCATCCCGGATTCACGGTTAAGGACGTGATTTTTACTGTCTGGCACAACCCACAGGGTGAGTGCGATCCCGATAGTCGCCAGCACCGCAATCATCCAGAACAGGGCATGCAGACCCAGTTTGTGCGTAATGATGGGACCGAGCACCATCGCAATCGCAAACGTTACGCCAAAGCTCACGCCGATGAACGCCATCGCTTTGGTGCGGTTTTGCTCGCGGGTTAAATCTGACAGCAGCGCCATCACCGCGGCGGCAATCGCACCGGAGCCCTGCAGGGCGCGGCCCAAAATAATGCCCCAGATGGAGTGGGAGAGGGCGGCAATAACGCTCCCGAGCACAAAGACCAGCAGCCCGCCGACAATCAGCGGCTTGCGGCCCACCCGATCAGAGAGCAGGCCAAAGGGGATCTGGAAAATTGCCTGCGCCAGGCCGTAGATACCGATCGCCAGACCAATCAGCGCTTCGCTGGCACCCTGTAACGCCATGCCGTACGTGGTCAGAACGGGCAGGACCATAAACATGCCAAGCATCCGCAGCGAGAAAACAGTCCCTAAACCCCAGGTCGCACGCAGCTCGCCCGGCGTCATTTTATAATCGTTCATTACCACCTCAGTTCAAAAGCAGGCCATAGTGTAGTGCGGGGAAGGGGCGGGGTAAATAAAGGCTTATTTAACAAATATTACATGCGTAATTAATAGATTTCGTGAATAAAAAAGGGTGCCGAAGCACCCTTTTCATCATCACATAAACCTACCAGACGTAAGTCAGCAGGTTTTGCGAGTCCGGCACCATGAAGTCTACGGACATCATCACGGACAGGGAGGTGATGGCGACAATCGAGAACACAAACAGCTTGCGTGCCCAGACTTTGTCATCTTCCACCTTGTAGCCGCGCAAGGCCATGCCGAGCCACCAGACGCTCACCGCGGCTGCTACCACCAGATATTTATATCCGGCGTAACCGCCCAGAGAAAGCATCAGCGTTGCCACGGCAAAAGCGATGATGTAGAGCGTGATGTGGTTCTTGGCAACTGAAATGCCCTTCACGACCGGCAGAACCGGAATGTTCGCTGCCTGATAATCCTTGAAGCGGAAAATCGCGATGGCATAGGAGTGCGGCATCTGCCACAGGCTAAAGATAGCCAGCAGGATGAGCGCACCGCTGTCGAACTCGTTCGTGACGGCGCAGTAGCCAATCACCGGCGGCGCAGCGCCGGAGAGAGAACCAATCAGCGTGCCGTAGACGGAGTGACGCTTCATATACAGGCTGTAGACGCCTACATACACCACGAACCCCATCACCCCCAGCCAGCAGGCCAGCGGGTTAGCACCAAACCACAGCAGCATAAAGCCAGCAATACCCAGCAAGGTGGCGTACACCAGCGAGACGGAAGGGGCAATCAGGCCTTTAACCAGCACCCGATTTTTGGTCCTTTCCATCTTCTTGTCGATATCCATGTCGATGTAGTTGTTAAATACACAACCGGACGCAACCACCAGTGACACACCGACCAGCGTGTAAATAAAGAGGGTGTAATCAATGCTGCCTTTAGAGGCCAGCAGGAACCCTCCGATTACGGAGATCAGGTTGCCAAAGATGATGCCTGGTTTCGTGACTTGCAGGTATTGCTTAAACATACTCGCCGCTCTTAGTGAACCATCATGTTGTAGTTGAGGTTCCACATAATCCAGATGGAACCGACTACCAGGATAGCGATGATAATCACGGTAAAGATAAAGGCAGTCATATTCCAGCCTTCATCGGACTTGGTGTTCATGTGCAGGAAGCAAACCAGATGCACCAGAATCTGAATCACCGCGGTCACCAGGATTGCTCCCAGGATAACCGGCTTGGACGCAGAACCGCTCATCACCATCCAGAACGGGATCACCGTCAGGATGATCGACAGGATGAAACCTGTCATGTAGGTTTTTACGCTGCCGTGGGAAGCGCCATGATCGTTAGAATGACTCATTACATCGCCCCCATCAGATAGACAACAGAGAACACGCAGATCCATACCACGTCCAGGAAGTGCCAGAACAGGCTCAGGCACATGATACGGGTACGGTTAGTGCTGGTCAGGCCGCGGCGGGAGATCTGGAACATCAGTACTGCCATCCAGATCAGACCCGAGGTCACGTGCAGACCGTGGGTACCCACCAGCGCGAAGAACGCGGACAGGAAGCCACTGCGATCCGGACCGAAGCCTTCCATAATCAGGTGGTGGAATTCATAGATTTCCATCCCGATAAAGCCAGCACCAAACAGCCAGGTCAACGCCAGCCAGGAGACAACCTGGCTCTTGTTGTTTTTGTACATGGCGATAGCCGCCATGCCGTAGGTGATGGAGCTGAATAACAGCAGTGCGGTTTCAACCAGAACGAACGGCAGTTCAAAGATGTCCTTGCCGGTCGGGCCGCCCGCTGTGCCGTTCACCAGAACGGCATAGGTCGCGAACAGACAGCAGAACAGAATGCAGTCGCTCATCAGGTAGATCCAGAAACCGAAGACTTTGGTCGGTCCTGTATCATGGTGCGCATGTTCATGCGCGTGGGCAGTTGAGTGCGCCAGAGTATCAGTTGCCATTTTTCAGCCCCGCTTTAGAAATCTCGTCGAAATGCTGATTTTCCAGCTTTTCAACTTCACGGACTGGTACGTAGTAGTCCACGTCCTCGTCAAAGCTCTTCACAATCCAGCTGATTACGATGCCAGCGAAGCCAACAATCGCCATCCACCAGATGTGCCAGATCATTGCGAAACCAAATACCGTTGCGAAAGCGGCAATCACGATGCCCGCAGCGCTGTTTTTCGGCATATGGATCTCTTCGTAATGCTCAGGTTGCTTGTACGCTTCACCTTTTTCTTTCATTTCCCAGAATGCGTCACGCTCGTGAATGTGCGGCACTACGGCAAAGTTATAGAACGGTGGTGGAGAAGAGGTTGCCCACTCCAGCGTACGGCCACCCCATGGGTCACCGGTCAGGTCGCGGTTCAGGTTACGGTCGCGGATGGACACGTAGTACTGAATCAGCTGGCACAGAATACCGCAGGCAATCAGCGCTGCACCGCCCGCTGCAACCATCAGCATTGGGTGGAACTGCGGATCGATCTGCTGGCTCAGACGACGGGTCATACCCATGAAGCCCAGCACGTACAGCGGCATAAACGCCACGAAGAAGCCAATGATCCAGAACCAGAACGCGCGTTTACCCCAGGTTTCGTTCAGCGTGAAGCCAAACGCCTTAGGCCACCAGTAAGTCACACCTGCGAAGCAGCCGAAGACCACGCCGCCGATAATAACGTTATGGAAGTGCGCAATCAGGAACAGGCTGTTGTGCAGAACGAAGTCAGCACCTGGCACCGCCAGCAGTACGCCGGTCATCCCACCTACGGAGAAGGTCACGATGAAGCCGATGGTCCACAGCATTGCTGAGTGGAACACGATACGGCCCTGGTACATGGTGAACAGCCAGTTGAAGATCTTCACCCCGGTAGGGATGGCGATAATCATGGTGGTGATACCGAAGAAGGCGTTTACGTTCGCGCCCGCACCCATGGTAAAGAAGTGGTGCAGCCAAACGATGAACGACAGAACGGTAATACACACGGTTGCCCACACCAGAGAGGTGTAACCAAACAGACGTTTACGCGAGAAGGTTGCCGCGATTTCGGAGAACACACCGAAGACAGGCAGAACCAGAATGTACACTTCCGGGTGACCCCAGGCCCAAATCAGGTTGATGTACATCATCATGTTGCCACCCATATCATTCGTGAAGAAATGGGTGCCCAGGTAGCGGTCCAGGGTCAGCAGCGCGATGGTGACGGTCAGAATTGGGAACGACGCGATAATCAGTACGTTGGCGCACAGAGATGCCCAGGTAAATACTGGCATCTTGAACATCGTCATACCTGGTGCACGCATCTTCAGGATGGTCACGAAGAAGTTGATACCGGTCAGGGTGGTACCGACACCGGAGAGCTGAAGCGCCCAAATCCAGTAGTCAACGCCTACACCCGGACTGTACTCAATTCCCGAAAGCGGCGGGTAAGCCAGCCAGCCGGTCTGTGCAAATTCGCCCACGCCCAGTGACAGGTTAACCAGGATAACGCCGACAACCGTGAACCAGAAGCTCAGGTTGTTCAGGAACGGGAACGCTACGTCGCGCGCGCCAATTTGCAGCGGAACGACAACGTTCATCAGACCGATTACCAGCGGCATCGCCACGAAGAAGATCATGATAACGCCGTGGGCGGTAAAGATCTGATCGTAGTGGTGCGGTGGCAGGAAGCCGGCTTCGCCCGCAGACGCGAGTGCCTGCTGGCTACGCATCATAATTGCATCCGCAAAGCCACGAATTAACATGACGATACCGACGATGCAGTACATGATACCGAGTTTTTTGTGGTCAACCGAAGTCAGCCACTCATTCCACAGGTAGCTCCACTTACCGAAGTAAGTGATCAGGCCAACTAAGGCCGCGCCACCAATGATAATTGCAGCCACCGTAACCATGATAATCGGTTCATGGTAGGGCACTGCATCCAGTGTCAATTTTCCGAACATTTTCTTCCTCGGCCCCTTAGTGAGCGGTTTCCGCGTGGCTCATGTCCATGCCTTCCATACCTTCGTGCGCGCTGTGCTCGCCTTCTGGCTGGGTCATGTCCATGCTCTTGCCGTGATCCATAAATTTGCCAATAACGTCTTTGAACAAATCTGGTTTCACGTTAGAGAAGTACTCCACCTTGTTGTATTCGCTAGGTGCAGCCACTTTTTCGAACGCCGCCATGTCAGACATGGTGTTTGGAGACTGCTTCGCTTTTTCAACCCACTGGTCGAAAGCGGCACGGTCCGGCGTCGCAATAGCTTTGAACTTCATACCTGAGAAGCCCGGGCCGCTATAGCTGGCGGAGATACCATCGTAGGTGCCTGCTTCATTCGCGATCAGATGCAGGTTCGTCTGCATACCGGCCATCGCGTAAATCTGGCTACCCAGACGCGGGATGAAGAAGGAGTTCATTACGGAGTTGGAGGTCACTTTGAACTGAACCGGAGTGTTCGCCGGGAAGGCGATTTCATTCACGGTAGCAATGCCCTGCTCTGGATAGATGAAGAACCATTTCCAGTCCATGGAGACCACTTCAATGGTAATAGGTTTTTCATCGTGAACCAGCGGCTTGCTTGGCTCAAGTGCGTGAGTGGTTTTCCAGGTCAGCACGGCAAGGAACAGGATGATCAGGATAGGTACCGTCCAGACCACAGCTTCAACTTTGTTGGAGTGTGACCAGTTCGGGCTATACTTCGCATCTTTATTGCTCGCACGATACTTCCAGGCGAAACCAACAGCCATCAAAATGGCAGGAATAACCACAATCAACATCAGGCCAAAAGCCGTCAATATCAGTGAACGTTGTTCCAGTCCAATCTGTCCTTTGGGGTCTAGTAGTGCAGAATCACAGCCACTGAGTAATACAGTACCTGCGAATAATGACAACCATCCCAAACTTTTATTGTATTTCCTGAGTCTCATTTAACGACCTCAATTCCACGGGAGTCTGGTGGCGTTTAAAGTGTGCGGGCATTTTACGGGAAGGTTACATTACTGTAAACATCATTAGGCCTGTGTCAGGAAGGTGTTACCGGGTTCTGCCGCACGTGTCACAAGTGTTGCAGATTATGTCGGTTTTTATGACCGAAGCCGCATGATATGGGCTTTATAACGAAAGGACCCCCAAGCATACCCTAAAAGCTGTCTCTTATACACATCTGACGCTGCCGACGACGGA
>NZ_JAAQOK010000048.1:0-33405 GCF_011683705.1 Enterobacter sp. 725m/11
CTCGTGGGCGCGGAGATGTGTATAAGAGACAGTTGCGCGGGCGTTCTGGAAGATCCCCGAGGCGCGCGTGTGGGTTGAAGATCGCTCCACCAACTGCGGTGAAAACGCGCGCTTTAGCTGGAACATGCTGAAAGAGCGTCAGCGGACAAGCGGACGCGTGCTGGTGGTACAGGATCCAACGATGCAGCGCCGCACGATGGCGACGTTTGCCCGCGTGTGCCGCGATGAACCCTCATCACCGCAGTGGATCAGCCATCCCGGGTTTACGCCAGTGCTGCAAAACGGCACAGAGGGCGTGGAGTTTAGAGGGGGTAACGCCGGGCTGTGGCCCGTTGACCGGTATCTGTCGCTGGTTATGGGGGAACTGCCGCGCCTGTATGATGACGTTAACGGCTATGGCCCGGCCGGGCGGGATTTTATCGCGCACGTTGAATTCCCTGAAACCGTCACCGCCGCATGGAGACAGCTTCAACAGGACCCAGTCCTGAAGGTGGCGCGTAAAATCATCTGAGCACGGAACAATCCCCTCGCCCCATTGGGGAGAGGGTTAGGGTGAGGGGAAAATCACAGCGCCGCAAACTTATCCAGCGTCCGCACCAGCTGCGTCACAAACCCATACTCGTTGTCATACCAGGCAACGGCCTTCACCAGCTGCAGATCTCCCGCTTCTGACACCTCCGTCTGCGTGGCGTCAAACACCGAACCATAGTGCGAGCCAATCACATCTGACGACACAATCTCGTCATCGGTATACCCGAACGATTTATTCCCCTGGGTCGCCTTTTTCAACGCGGCGTTGATCTCCTCGACCGTCACCTTTTTACCCAGAATCGCTACCAGCTCGGTTACCGATCCGGTTTTCACCGGCACGCGCTGGGCGTGACCCTTTAGTTTGCCGCTGAGCGCGGGGATCACCAGGCCGATGGCTTTCGCCGCACCGGTGGTATGAGGAATAATATTTTCTGCCGCCGCCCGCGAGGCGCGCAGATCTTTCCCGCGCGGGCCATCCACCAGCGCCTGGGTGCCGGTATAGGCATGAATGGTGGTCATGGTGCCCACTTTAATTTCAAACGCGTCGTTCAGGGCTTTTGCCAGCGGGGCGAGGCAGTTGGTGGTGCAGGACGCGACGGAAATAATGGTATCACTGGCGTCAATGGTATCGTCATTGACGCTATAGACGATGGTCTTCATCTCACCCGCGGGCGCCGAAATCAGCACTTTCTTCGCACCGGCGTCCAGGTGCGCCCGCGATTTTCCTTCTGAGGTATAAAAGCCGGTGCACTCCACGACGATATCCACGCCCGCGGCTTTCCACGGAATGTGCTTTGCCTCTTTTTCGGCGTACACCGCGATGGTTTTACCGTCGACAATCAGCGCATCCTCGGTGAAGTCTACGCTCCAGGGGAAGCCACCGTAGTTGGAATCATGCCTGAGCAGGTAGGCCAGGACTTTCGGGGAGGTGAGGTCGTTGATGGCGACGACGGTATTGCTGTCCTGGGTTTCAAGAAGGCGGCGCAACACAAGGCGTCCAATGCGTCCAAATCCGTTAATGCCAATTTTACTCATGGTGTTCTCCTGTGAACGTGTCGATACGACAGTTTGAACTCATCCAGGCTTAGACCATCACGGGCAGGGCAGCAATTGAAGATGCTTCATGCGAGGGGAAGTATTTGAAAAACCATACAGAAAAGTTAATGAATTTTTAAGGAAAGGAGATTATGTTGGCGCGGTGACTGTTTTTTTTCAGGAAATCCCATGCGCACTAAATATACAAGCCTGCAAATCACGATTCACTGGCTGGTGTTTTTATTAATCGTCGTCGCCTACTGCGCGATGGAATTCAGGGGCTTTTTCCCGCGTTCCGATCGACCGCTTATTAACATGATCCACGTCTCCTGCGGCATCTCGGTTCTGGTGCTGATGGTGGCGAGATTGCTGATCCGCCTGAAGTTTCCCGCACCGCCCATTCAGCCTAAACCCAAAGCGATGATTACTGGGATGTCCCACCTTGGGCATCTGATCGTCTATCTGCTGTTTATTGCGCTGCCGCTGATTGGCATTGTAATGATGTATAACCGTGGAAACGACTGGTTCGCCTTTGGTCTGGCGATGCCTCACGCGGCGGAGGGGAATTTTGACCTGGTGGATGTGCTGAAGGAGTGGCACGTTACGCTGGCAAACCTGGGCTATTTCGTGATTGGTCTGCACGCCTTTGCGGCGCTGATGCACCACTATTTCTGGAAAGATAATACTCTTTTGCGCATGATGCCGAATAAGCGTCAGTAGTCTTTAACTCGTGCCGGGCGGCGCAGCGCCACCCGGCTTGTTTTTTAACCCAGAAGAACACGCTCTTCATCAGTTAACGCCAGCGTCTGCGTTGACCCCGTCTCTGACGATTTCACCGCCGCTTCCAGAACAGCCATGACCGCTAACGCCTCGACAGGATGAACGGGATTGGCGATCTTCCCGAGCATCGCATCCCGCACGTTGATGTAGTACTGCCGCTGATCGCCCTTTGGCGTGGCAATCGTTTGGGGTTCACCATCAGCTCCGAAGAACACCATGCTGTCGTCGTCTTCGCCCCAGGCGTCGCTGCCGGGGATTACGCCAGCCAGCAGCTGCGCTTCCTGCTGATCGATTCTGGCTTTCACCACGCTGCCTTTGTTCCCGTGAACGGTAAAGCGCGCCGTACCGCCAGCCACCAGCATGCTGGCGTGCAGAACCACTTTATGATCCGGGTAATTGAGGACCACATGCGCCCAGTCGTTAACCTCTGCGCCGTCGCGCAGCGTGGCGATATTTCCCTGAACAGACACTGGCAGGCCAAACAGCTGAAGCGTCTGGTCGATCAGGTGAGGGCCCAGGTCAAACCACAGACCGCTGCCGGGGACGTTCTGCTCGCGCCAGCGCACGCGCACTTCCGGGCGGAAGCGGTCAATATGCGACTCCAGATGTTTAACCTTGCCAACCGTGCCTTGCTCAATAATCTGCTTAATGCCGAGGAAATCGCTGTCCCAGCGGCGGTTGTGGAAAACGGAGAGCAGAAGCTGCTTTTCATCCGCCAGGGCAATCAGGTCCCGGGCTTCCTGCATATCCAGAGTGAAAGGCTTATCCACGACCACGTGTTTTCCCGAGTTCAGGGCCAGCGTCGCCAGCGGCGCGTGGGTGGCGTTAGGGGAGGCAATGACCACCAGGTCAACATCAGGATGTTGAATGGCTTCTTCGGGCGTGGCTACCACCAGCACATCCGGAAGATCGCGCTTCACTTTCTCTTCATCACGGGAAGAGACCACCGCCAGCTTGAGCCCGTCCACGGACTGGATCAGCGGGGCATGGAAGGTTTTACCGACAAAACCATACCCGATCAGCGCAATGTTGATTGTTTGAACTTTACTCATGACCTTCTCCACGTTATTGCGCGCACACCGTGACCCGTAATGCGCCAGGGTCCCCAAGCTCAGGCCAGGGACGATCTAAAAAGAGTTGATGAATATCGGTGAGCCCGGAGACCAGATACGGCTCGCAGCGGTTAACTTTCAGGTGATCGGCAACAATCCAGTGCGCATGGCTTGCGGCGAGCATCGCGCGTTTCACCTCGGCATCCGCTTCTTTACCGGCACTCAGACCGAGTTCGGCATGAAGGGCGCACGCACCGAGAATGGCGATATCGGCCCGATAGCGTGACAGCAGGGACAACGTGGCGCTGCCGGCAAACAGGCGCTGCTTCGGGTCCCATTTTCCACCGAGCAGAATAAGCTCAATGTCTTCCCGGTCGCTAAAATGCTGGGCGATATCCAGCGAGGTAGTGATCACGGTGTGAGGTCCCTGCAGAAAAGTAGCGACGGCCATCACCGTACTGCCGGCATCCAGAAACAGGGTGGAACCCGGCGGAACCGCCTGCGCAACCTGTTTCCCCAGACGCTGCTTGGTTTCCGGCAGCAGGGTATTGCGGCCCTGACGATTCATGGCCGAAAGATTCAGAGCAATAGCCCCGCCGTGATTCTTCTGGGCAAGCCCCTGATTTTCCAGATCGGTCAAATCCCGACGAACGGTATCCGCCGAAACCTGCAGCTTTTCTGCCAGCTCGGTGATGCTGGCCTGACCTTGTTCACTGAGAATATCAAGGACATAGCGTTGACGTGCGGTTTTGTGCATGGGCAGCAATCCTGCAAAATGTCGCAATAAATCGCATAATACAGCATTTTGACGCAGAAGGAAGGGGCATCATAAACCAGGTTGATGTTTGATTATTGGAATTATATTAAGCGGATATCATTAAGCCGTTCTGAATGTTAACCAGAGTGTTAATGTTATGTTTTAATCAACGATTTGGGTTATGTAACCAACACATTGTCATTAATTGGTGGAATGTGCTGATATGAAATTAAAATAAAGCATTTAATGTCTGATTTATGTTTTTTATTGGAATTATTTTTCAACAAATCGATGGCTCTTACTTAAGTTGACACTTCTTTGAAAATCTTTGTGTCTGACCCGCTCAGAAATTAACGCAAAAATGTGCGCAGAGGAGATTAAGAATTTTCCTTAAATTACAGTGTGTTTTGATGTTTCATCTGAAAGGCTACTTTCGGAGTTTTGTCCAGAAACCCCATGTTTTTTCTTATATGTAACACCGTATTAACATTGCGGGTGTAGTGGCCTATACCACATTTTGTTATGCTGCAAATCAACTTATGAAATAAGTAATTTCTTAAATTTAATAAGACAAAGGCGGATCTCATCTCCATCGGAAATGGGTATGGGGAGCTTTACCTGAAATTTAGCGAGGAAGTTAAATAAGATATTTGTCTAATTATCTGTACCTCTTTTTGGGTAATTGCTTGAGTATCACTCAGAGTCAGGGAGATAAAATGACGATATTACGCAAGCCTGTTTCACGCCAATTTATAGCTACGCTGGCGTTAATTTCATTAGCCCTAAATACGGCTTATGCCAATAGTGGCGCGGTAGGTATTGCCCCGATGGCAACGACGACCTTAAAGGAAAGTATTCTTTTCGCTATCGATCGCGATCCGTCAATTAGCCAGCAGGCCGCGCAGTTAGGTATTGGTCAGGCGCAAATAGACGAGGCGCGCAGCGGCTGGATGCCGCAAATAGCGTTGAACGGGAGTACGGGGCATAGCCAGACCACCGATTCCAGCGGTTCGCTGAAGAACTCTGCGGCCTGGGGGGTGAGCCTGACCCAGCTGATATACGATTTTGGCAAGACCAACAACAGCATCAGCCAGTCTTCCGCCCAGCGCGATAGCTACCGCTACCAGCTGATGAGCACGCTTTCTGACGTGGCGGAAAAAACGGCGCTCGGCTACGTGGAGGTCAAACGTTATTCCGACCTGCTACAGGCGGCAAAAGAGAACGTTCAGGCACTGAAAAACGTGGAGCAGCTGGCAAAACTGCGCGCCGATGCGGGCGTGAGTTCCACCTCCGATGAACTCCAGACCCGCACGCGTATTGCCGGCATGCAGGCGACGGTGGCGCAGTATAACGCCGCGTTGAACAGCGCCCGCGCAAGGCTCGCGGTATTAACCGGAATGCAGGCAGATCATTATTCGCCGGTACCCGCAAACCTCGCCGTTGAGCCGGATTCGCTCAACCGCATTGATTATTCGTTAATACCGGCGGTAATGGCCGCGCAGAATATGGAACGTTCGGCCCAGTATGGCGTTGAAACGGCGAAGTCCCAGCACTGGCCAACCCTGAGCCTGAAGGGGGGACGCACGCGTTACGAGTCGGACAACCGCTCATACTGGGACGACCAGATCCAGCTCAATATTGACGCACCGCTTTATCAGGGCGGCGCGGTATCCGCACGCGTGCGTCAGGCTGAGGGTGCACGAGCGATGGCGTCCTCTCAGGTCGATCAGGCGCGTTTCGACGTGCTGCAAAAGGCCTCCGTCGCGCAAGCTGACTGGACCGGCGCACGGGGAAGAATGGAGGCCGGGAAGCGGCAGCTGGAAAATGCGCTGCGGGCCCGCGAGGTTTATAAAAATGAATACACCCTGAGCAAGCGGAGCATTAATGATTTGCTCAGCGTTGAGCAGGATGTCTGGCAGGCCACGTCGGCGAAAATAATCGCCGAGTATGATGGCTGGAGTTCGGCAATTAATTATGCTTCCGCGGTTGATAATTTAATGCCGCTTATTGGAATAGAGAAAAACGCTGCCGCAAAATTACCCGATTTGAGTTAACAAAAGCCACGCATAGCTGCACGAAATAAGTCTGAAAATAATGGGTGTTTTTTCCCAGGGATAGCTACATCCGTGTGGTGGATATATCCACAGGGATCCGTACACCTGCAAGGAGAGGAATATGAGTAACGTAAAGGTTGTTGATGTCATCATTCGCAAAACGGCGGAGAAAACGAAATTAACCGGCGAAGGAAATCTGTCGGTCTCTATTTCATCGCCGAGCGTGATTGAAATTCAGGGCTCTGCTCAGGACGTGGTGCGTTATGTCCGCCAGGGTAAAGACCTTCTCATTTATATGAAGGACGGCAGCGTTATTCGCTGCAATAACTATTTTGTTGAAGATCCTGAAACCCAACATCAGTCAGAGCTGGTGTTCAACGACGGGCAGGAACTGACTCATCTCTCTTTTGCCGATGCCGGGGAAGCGTCAGGCGTTGCCGCTACTGAATTAACCGCGCAGGCCACACCCATTAGCAGCATTGAACCCTTCCTGGAGCAGGGAAGCGCCCTGAGCGATGCCCCGTGGGGCTGGATTGCAGGGGCGGCGTTAGGCGGCGGTGCTATCGGCGCACTGCTGGCCCACGGCGGTGACGGCGAAACCAAAACGAAAGTCATTGATAACACAAAAGAAGTGGAAAGCGCCACGCCGACCTTCCTGCTGTCGGACAAGGTGGGCGACAAGCAGGGAGTGCTGAGCGCAAACGCCCTCACGGACGATAACGCGCCGACCTTCAGCGGTACCGGTCAGCCGGGCGCGACCATCCAGATTAAAGACGGCAGCGGCAGCACCATCGCCAGCGCGATGGTCGGTAAAGACGGCACCTGGACGGTAAAACTCCCGACCCAGGCCGACGGAGAGCACACCTGGTCGGTGGTGCAGATCGACGGCAGTAAAACCACGTCAGCGGGCAACATCACCGTGACCGTTTCTACGTCCGAGGCCACGCTTACGCTGGCGACAACGGCGGGTGACAACGTGATTAACGCCAGCGAACAGTCCGCAGGCTTTACGCTGTCCGGCAGCAGCCAGCATCTGGCGCAGGGAACCGACGTTTCCGTAACGCTGAACGGCAAAACCTACACCGCTCAGGTGGGAGCAGACAGCGCATGGAGCGTTAACGTGCCTGCGGCAGACGCGCAGGCGCTCAGCGACGGTACCTGGACCGTCAGCGTCAGCGGCAAAGACGCGGCGGGTAACACCGTGAGCGGAAGCCAGACGATTGGCGTGGATACCGCTGCGCCAACGCTCTCCGTCGATACGCTCGCACAGGACAACATCATCAATGCCGCTGAGCACAACCAGCCGCTGACGCTGAGTGGTAAAACCAACGCGGAAGCCGGGCAGATTGTGACGGTGACGCTGAACGGCAAAAATTATAACGCCACGGTGGGCAGCGACGGCACCTGGTTCGTCACGCTGGCGGCCAGCGAGGTGCAGGCCCTTAATGAGGGTCACCACACCCTGACGGTGAATGTCAGCGACAAAGCGGGCAACGGCTCGTCCGTGACCGCGGATTTCACGGTAGATACCAACGCGCCGGTCGTCACCATCAACACCGTCGCGGGCGACGATATCCTCAACACCAGCGAGCAGGGCCAGGCGCAGATTATTTCCGGGCAGGCGAGCGGCGCGGCGGCAGGCGATGTCGTCACCGTGACCGTTGGCGGCCAGACCTTCACCGGCGTCGTACAGGCAGACGGCAGCTGGAGCGTGGGCATTCCTGCCTCCGTCGTCGGCGCGCTGGGTGAAGGCAATCACACCATTGCCGTCTCCGTCACCGACGCAGCGGGGAACACCGGTAGCGCCACGCACGGCATTGCGCTGAGCGGCAACCCGCCGGAATTTACGATTGACGCCATCAGCCAGGACAACGTGCTGAATGCCCGGGAGGCGATGCAGCCGCTGAGCCTGAGCGGCACCAGCAACCTGCCGGACGGCAGCGCCGTTACCGTGACGCTGAACAACGTCAGCTATCAGGCGACCGTCGAAAACGGTATCTGGGCGATCCAGGTGCCGGTATCCGACGTCCTGAATCTGGCGAACACCCTTTATAGCGTCAGCGTCCGCGGCACCGACAGCGTGGGTAACAGCGGCTCCGCAGAGGCGAATCTGCTGGTCGATACCGTGCTGCCGAAGGTGATCATTAACACCTTTGCGGGGGATAACCTGGTTAATAACGCCGAAGCGGGCGTGGACCAAACCCTCAGTGGCCGCGTTACCGGCGCGGCGGCGGGCGATACGGTGTCTGTTACCGTTGGCGGTAAGAGTTACAGCGCCACGGTGGGCAGCGATCTGACCTGGAACGTCACGATCCCTTCAGCGGATCTTCAGGCGTTCGGCGACGGGGATTTGACCTTTACCGCCTCCGTGACCAACGGGCACGGTAATACCGGCACCGGCGAGCGCGATATCAATATCAACGCGGAACTGCCGGGTCTGCGCGTAAACACCATTTCCGGCGATGACGTAATCAACGCCATCGAGCAACAGCAGGACCTGACCGTCACCGGCGCCAGCACCCATCTGGCCGCAGGTACGCCGATTGTCGTCACCATCAACAATGTCGAATATCAGGCCGTGGTGACCGCCAGCGGCGGCTGGAGCATTGGCGTTCCTGCTGCGGATCTGCAGGCCTGGACTGCCGGAGGTATGACGGTCAGCGTCAGCGCGGAAGATGCCTGGGGCAACACCGTTGCGGCTGAACACCCGATTGAACTCGATCTCAACGCCGTGGCGGTCACCATTGATACCGTCTCCGGCGATGACCTGCTGAACGCGGCAGAAAAAGGGAGCGATTTAACCCTTTCCGGCCAGACGCAGGGCGTGGAGGCGGGGCAAACCGTGGTGGTGAAATTTGCCGACCAGACTTTTACCGCGCAGGTGCAGCAGGATGGCTCCTGGAGCCTGACCGTCCCGGCGCACGCCATGGAAACGCTGATTGACGGGCGGGCGCAGGTAAGCGTCAGCGTGACTAACGTCAGCGGCAACAGCGCGGACGCCTCACGCGTGGTAACCGTCGATACGCAGCCGCCAGCCATTACGCTCGATAATCTGACCGACGACAACATCATCAATGCGGCAGAAGCGCAGCAGGATCTGATGCTCAGCGGCAGCACAACCGCTGAAGCGGGCCAGACGGTCACCGTGACGCTGAACGGCAAAAACTATCAAACTACCGTGCAAGCTGACGGCACCTGGACGCTGAACGTGCCTGCCGCCGACGTTGGCGCGCTGGCAGACGGCACTGTCACCGTGACGGCCTCCGTCAGCGACGTGGCAGGTAACAGCAGCAGTGCGGACCGCGTTGGGCTGGTGGATGCCACCGTGCCGCAGGTGACCATTAATGACTTTGTCACCGACACCAACACCGTTAACCTGCTGGCCCATTCTCAGGCGCAGATCCTGAGCGGCTCCGTCACCGGCGCGGCGGCGGGCGATTTGGTCACCATCACTATTAATAACGTGGACTACACCACCGCGGTGGACGCGGCGGGCAACTGGAGCCTCGGCCTGCCTGCATCCGTCGTTCAGGGGCTGACGGACGGCACATGGACCATTAACGTCTCCGTGACCGATCGCTCCGGCAACACCGGCAGCAGTTCTCTGGATGTGGTGGTGAATACAGTGACGCCTGTTATCGGTATTAACACCCTGGCCGTAGATGACGTGATCAATGCGGCAGAGAAGGGTGAAGATCTGCTGCTTTCCGGTACCAGCAACCAGCCGGAAGGGACCACCATCACCGTAAATCTGAACGGTATCAACTACACCACCACCACTAACGCCAGCGGCAGCTGGAGCGTCACCGTGCCCGCCTCTGCGGTGAGCGCACTGGGCGAAGCCAATTACACCGTGACGGCGAGCGTTATCGATAATGTGGGCAACAGCGCCTCAACCTCGCACGATGTGCTGGTGGACAGCGCGTTGCCGGTCGTCACTATCAACACTTTCGCGACCGACAATATCGTCAACGCTGCGGAAGTCACCGCAGGGCAAACCCTGACCGGGAAGGTCTCTAACGCGGCATCGGGCGATACCGTCACGATTATCCTCGGCGGTCAAACATACACCGCTACCGTGCAGGACGATCTCTCATGGAGTCTGCCGTTAACCGAGAGCCAGTTAACCGCGCTCGGCAACGGCGAACTGACCGTATCGGCCAGCGTCACCAACGCGCACGGCAACACCGGTTCGTCTTCGCTGGACTTCACCATCGACGCCCAACTGCCGGGCCTGCGTATTGATACCGTGGCAGGTGATGATGTCATTAACGTCATCGAGCACGCTCAGAACCTGATTGTTTCCGGTTCAAGCACCGATCTGGCAGCGGGCAGCACCGTCACGGTGACCATTAACGGTAAGATCTATTCCGCAACCGTACTGGCGGACGGTACCTGGCAGGCGGCGGTTCCGGCAGCGGACGTGTCCCAGTGGGCGGACGGTTCGCTGGATATCAAGGCAAGCGCGCAGGATCCTTCCGGCAACCCGGTGACTATCGGCACCATCGTGGACGTCGATCTCGCGCCGGTCGCCGTCAGCATCAACAGCGTGACCGCGGACAACGTGCTCAACGCGGCAGAAAAAGGTCAGGATCTGGTGCTTTCCGGCTCCTCCGCAAACGTAGAAGCGGGCCAGACCGTCACCATCACCTTTGCGGGTAAAACCTACACCACGACGGTGAACGCCAACGGCGACTGGACGTACACCGTACCGGCAGCCGATTTGAGCGGACTGAAGAACGGTGACGCCAGCGTGCAGGTCAGCGTGAGCAACCTGAACGGCAACGCGGCGTCGTCTGCGCAGGAGTTCAGCGTCGATACCGCCGCGCCAACGGTGACCATCAATACCATCAGCGGCGATAACATGCTGAACGCGGCTGAGGCAGCGCAGGATCTGACCCTGAGCGGGACGTCCACTGCCGAAGCAGGCCAGACGGTCACCGTAACCTTCAACGGCAAGCAGTACACCGCGCAGGTGCAGGCCGACGGCAGTTGGACCCTGGACGTGCCGGCTGCGGATCTGGCGGGCATTACCGACGGTAACGCCACGGTCACGGCTTCCGTATCCGACAAAGCCGGCAACCCGGCCAGCGCGGATGCCTCCGTGCTGGTGGATACCACCGTGCCGCAGATTAGTTTTAACATCGTTGCGGGCGACGACATCGTGAATATTGCCGAGCACGGCCAGGCGCTGATCGTCTCCGGCAAGGTCACGGGCGCGCAGGCGGGTGACGTCATTACCGTCACCCTGAACGGCAAAGACTACACCGCGATGCTGGACGCGTCCGGAAGCTGGAGCGTGGGCGTTCCGGCGGCAGACGTTGGCGCGCTGGCTAACGGCGAGCAGTCGATTTCCGTGACCCTCACCGACAAAGCGGGTAACAGCAGCACCGCCACGCATGAATTTGACGTCTCCCTGGCCGCGCCGGAGATTGCCATCAATACCCTGGCGCTTGACGACGTGATTAACGCGGTCGAGAAAGGCCAGGACCTGCTGATTTCGGGCACCAGCAACCAGCCGGAAGGTACAGCCATTACGGTGATCCTGAACGGCATCAGCTACGCCGCGAACACCAACGCCAGCGGCGGCTGGAGCGTGACCGTTCCGGCGGCGAACGTCTCTGCGCTGGGCGAAGCGAGCTATACCGTCACGGCAAGCGTGACCGATAGCGCAGGCAACGGCGCGAACGCCAGCCATAGCGTGCTGGTCGACAGCGCGTTGCCGCAGGTCACCATTAACGCAATCGCCATCGATGACGTGATTAACGCGGCGGAAGTCGCTTCCGGACAAACCCTGAGCGGGAAGGTGAGCGGCGCGGCGAGCGGTGACACTGTCACCCTTTCAATCGGCGGCAATACGTATACCGCGACGGTTCAGGACGATCTGAGTTGGTCGGTCAACGTGCCGTCCACGGTCTTAACCGCCATCGGTAACGGCGAACTGACGGTGTCAGCCAGCGTCACCAACGGCCACGGCAACACCGGAACCGGCGAGCGCGAAATCGTTATAGACGCCAACCTGCCGGGCCTGCGCGTCGATGCCGTGGCGGGCGACGATGTGATCAACAGCATTGAGCACGCGCAAAACCTGATTATTACCGGCTCCAGCGACGGCCTGGCAGCGGGCGCGGCGCTGAGCGTGATCGTCAACGGCAAAACCTACGCGGCCACTGTGCTGGCAGACGGTACCTGGACGGCGGCCATTCCGGCGGCAGACGTCAGCGCGCTCGGCGCAGGCACGGTCACCGTGAAGGTCGAGGGAAATAGCGCGGCAGGCAACCCGGTCTCCATCAGCCACGACGTGAAGGTCGATCTGGCGACGGTTGCTATCAGCATTGACGCGATTGCGACCGACGACGTGATTAATGCGGCAGAAAAAGGCGCAGATCTGGTGCTTTCAGGTTCCACCAGCAACGTGGAAGAGAACCAGACGGTTTACATCACGTTCGGCGGCAAGTCCTACACGGCGAAAGTGGATGCCAGCGGCAACTGGACGGCGACCGTGCCGTCGGCAGATCTGGCTGGCCTGAAGGATGGCGACGCCAGCGTGCAGGTGAGCGTCACCAACGTGAACGGCAACAGCGCCTCGGCGGGACGCGAGTACGGCGTGGACGCCACCGCGCCGACGGTCTCCATCGAAATCGTCAGCGACAACAACATCATCAATGCCGCCGAAGCGCAGCAGGATCTGGTCGTCAACGGCGTCTCTAACGCCGAAGCGGGCCAGACCGTGACCGTCACGCTGAACGGCGTGGATTACACCACCACCGTGCAGGCAAACGGCAGCTGGAGCGTGACCGTGCCTTCTGCGGATCTGGGCGCGATTACCGACGGGAACTATACCATCAGCGCCGCCGTGTCGGACAAAGCGGGCAACCCGGCCTCTGCGGCTCGCGATGTGCTGGTCGATACCACCGTGCCACAGCTGACCATCAACACCGTTTCCGATGACGACGTGATCAACAGCGCCGAGCACGGGCAGGCTCTGATCGTTACCGGCTCAGTGACCGGCGCGGCGGCGGGCGACGTGGTGACCGTCACCATCAATAACAAAGATTACACGGCGACGCTGGATGCTTCCGGCAACTGGAGCGTGGGCGTGCCTGCGGCGGACGTCGGTGCCCTGACCGCCGGGGATTACACCATCACCGCGGCGCTGACCGACAAAGCCGGAAACAGCAACAGCGCGACGCGCGAGGTGGAAGTCAACCTGAGCGCGCCGGTGCTGACCATTGACACCGTCTCCGGTGACGATGTGATCAACAGCAGCGAGAAAACGCAGGATCTGACCATCAACGGTACGGCTTCCGGACTGGCGGCGGGCGCGGTGGTGACCGTGATGCTCAACGGCAAAGCCTACAGCGCCACGGTTGAGGCCAACGGTAAATGGTCCACGACCGTTCCGGCGAGCGAAGTAGGTCAACTGGGTGAAGCGCTTTACACCGTCACTGCCTCCGCAACGGACAGCGTCGGCAACAGCACCAGCACCTCGCACACCGTCAACGTGGAGTCCGTTCTGCCGGGCGTCACGATCAACACCGTGGCAGGCGATGACGTCATCAACGCGGCAGAAGTGGCCGCAGGCCAGACTATTAGCGGCACCGTGGTGAATGCCGAAGCGGGCAACACCGTGACCGTAACGATTGGCGGCAACAGCTACACCGCAACGGTACAGAGCGATCTGACCTGGTCCGTCGATGTACCGGAATCGGTCCTGACGGCGCTGGGCAACGGCGATCTGACTGTAACCGCCAGCGTGACGAACGGCGTGGGCAACAGCGGCAGCGGCGAGCGTGAGATCGCGATAGACGCCAGCCTGCCGGGTCTGCGCGTGGACACCGTGGCGGGTGACGACGTGATCAACAGCATCGAACACGGGCAGAACCTGATTATCACCGGCTCCAGCGACGGGCTGGCGGCGGGTGCGGCGCTGACCGTGACCGTAAACGGCAAAACCTATCCGGCGACCGTGCTGGCGGACGGCACCTGGAGCGCCGCAATCCCGGCGGCGGACGTGGGTGCGCTGGCCGCAGGCACGGTTACCGTGACCGTTGCGGGCCAGAGCAGCGCCGGTAACCCGGTTTCCATCAGCCACGATGTGACGGTGGATCTGGCGAGCGTTGCCATCAGCATCAATGCCGTTGCCACCGATGACGTGATTAACGCGGCGGAGAAAGGGGAGGATCTGGTGCTCTCCGGCACCACCTCAAACGTGGAGGAAAATCAAACCGTCAACATCACCTTCGGCGGCAAGAACTACACCGCCACGGTGGACGCGGCGGGTAAGTGGACCGCCACGGTGCCGGCTGCGGATCTGGCGGGCCTGAAGGACGGTGACGCCAGCGTGCAGGTGAGCGTTACCAACGTCAACGGCAACAGCGCCTCTGCGGGCCGCGAGTACAGCGTGGATGCCACCGCGCCATCCGTCACCATTAATACGATTGCGACTGACGACATCCTGAACGCGACGGAAGCGCAGTCTGACCTGGCGATTTCCGGCAGCAGCACCGCCGAAGCGGGCCAGACCGTGACCGTGTCGCTGAACGGCAAGGACTACACCACAACCGTCAGCGCGGACGGCAGCTGGACGCTGAACGTTCCGGCGGCGGATCTGGCGGCGCTTAATGACGGCAGCGTCACCGTTACCGCATCGGTCAGCGACAAGGCGGGCAACCCGGCATCCGTAAACCATAACCTGACGGTGGACGTGACCGTCCCTGCGGTCACCATCAACGCCGTGGCGGGCGACGACGTGATTAACGTCGCCGAGCACGGTCAGGCGCAGATTATCAGCGGCACCGCCACCGGCGCGGCAGCGGGCGATAAGGTCACCGTGACCATCGGCGGCCAGACTTACACCACCGTGCTGGACGCGGCAGGTAACTGGAGCGTGGGCGTTCCGGCGAGCGTGATTTCTGGCCTCAGCGACGGCACCGTGACCGTCACTGCGTCTGTTACCGACGCGGCGGGCAACACCGGCAGCGGCACCCATAACGTGACCGTCGATACCGGGCTGCCGTCCGTGGGCTTTAACGCCATCAGCGGCGATAACGTTCTGAATGCGGTGGAAAAAGGTCAGGATCTGAGCGTCAGCGGCACCAGCGCCAACCTGGCGGAAGGCACCGTGGTGACCGTGACCCTCAACGGTAAAAACTACACCGCAACGACCGCTGCAGACGGCACCTGGAGCCTGACGGTTCCGGCTGCGGATCTGGCCGGTCTCGGTCAGGCCAGTTACACCCTCAATGCGACCGCCACCAACGGCGTGGGCAACAGCGTGAGCAGCGCTGCGAACCTGCTGGTCGACACCGCGCTGCCGACCGTCACCATCAACACCGTGGCGGGCGATAACGTTATCAACGCGGCGGAAGTGGCGGCAGGCCAGACCCTGAGCGGTACCGTGGCGAATGCCGAAGCGGGCAACACCGTAACCGTGACCGTTGGCGGCAACAGCTATACCGCAACGGTGCAAAACGATCTGAGCTGGTCCGTGAACGTGCCGTCTGATGTGCTGACCGCACTCGGCAACGGCAGCCTGAGCGTGACGGCAACCGTCACCAACGGCCACGGCAACACCGGCACCGGGGAGCGCGATATTACGATCGACGCTAACCTGCCGGGCCTGCGCGTGAACACCGTGGCGGGCGACGACGTGGTCAACAGCATCGAGCACGGACAGAACCTGATCGTCACCGGCTCCAGCGACGGGCTGGCGGCGGGCACGGCGCTGACCGTTACCGTGAACGGCAAAGACTATGCGGCGACGGTGCTGGCGGACGGCACCTGGAGCGCGGCGGTTCCGTCTGCGGACGTGAGCGCGTGGCCGGAAGGCACCGTGAAAATCAGCGTCACCGGCGACAGCGCGGCGGGTAACCCGATTACCATCAGCCACGACGTGACCGTGGATCTGGCTACCGTTGCCATCAGCATCAACGCCATTGCCACCGACGACGTGATCAACGCGGCGGAGAAAGGGGCGGATCTGGTGCTGTCCGGCGCGACCACCAACGTGGAAGCCGGGCAGACCGTCACCCTGAGCCTGAACGGTAAAATCTACACCACTACCGTAGAAGCAGACGGCAACTGGACCTATACCGTGCCGGCTGCGGATCTGGCGGGCCTCAAGGACGGCGACGCCAGCCTGCAGGTGAGCGTCACCAACGTGAACGGCAACAGCGCCTCGGCGGGCCGCGAGTACAGCGTGGATGCCACCGCGCCATCCGTCACCATTAATACGATGGCGACTGACGACATCCTGAACGCCACGGAAGCGCAGTCTGACCTGACGGTTTCCGGCACCAGCACCGCCGAAGCGGGCCAGACCGTGACCGTGTCGCTGAACGGCAAGGACTACACCACAACCGTCGGCGCGGACGGCAGCTGGACGCTGGACGTTCCGGCGGCGGATCTGGCGTCGCTCAGCGACGGCAGCGTCACCGTTACCGCATCGGTCAGTGACAAGGCGGGCAACCCGGCATCCGTAAACCATAACCTGACGGTGGACGTGACCGTCCCTGCAGTCACCATCAACGCCGTGGCGGGCGACGACGTGATTAACGTCGCCGAGCACGGTCAGGCGCAGATTATCAGCGGCACCGCCACCGGCGCGGCAGCGGGCGATAAGGTCACCGTGACCATCGGCGGCCAGACGTACACCACCGTGCTGGACGCAGCAGGTAACTGGATCGTGGGCGTCCCGGCCAGCGTGATTTCCGGCCTCAGCGACGGCACCGTGACCGTCATTGCGTCGGTTACCGACGCGGCGGGCAACACCGGCAGCGGCAGCCATAACGTCACCGTGGACACCGGGCTGCCGTCCGTGGGCTTCAACGCCATCAGCGGCGATAACGTCCTGAACGCGGTGGAAAAAGGTCAGGAACTAAACGTCAGCGGCACCAGCGCCAACCTGGCGCAAGGCACCCTGGTGACCGTGACCCTCAACGGTAAAAACTACACCGCAATGACCGCTGCGGACGGCACCTGGAGCCTGACGGTTCCGGCGGCGGATCTGGCGGGTCTGGGCGAAGCGAATTACACCCTGAGCGCAGCCGCGACCAACGGCGTGGGCAATAGCGTCAGCAATACGGCGAACCTGCTGGTCGACACCGCGCTGCCGACCGTCACCATCAACACCGTGGCGGGTGATAACGTCATCAACGCGGCAGAAGTGGCGGCAGGCCAGACAATTACCGGTAAGGTGGCGAACGCGGAAGCCGGTAACACGGTGACGGTGAACATCGGCGGCAACAGCTACACCGCGACGGTGCAGAGCGATCTGACCTGGTCCGTGAGCGTGCCGGAGTCCGTCCTGACGGCGCTGGGCAACGGCGATTTGACCGTGTCGGCGACCGTCACCAACGGCCACGGCAATACCGGCGCGGGCGAGCGCGAAATCGTTATAGACGCCAGCCTGCCGGGTCTGCGTATCAATACCGTGGCGGGCGATGATGTGATCAACAGCATCGAGCACGGACAGAACCTGATCGTCACCGGTTCCAGCGACGGGCTGGCGGCGGGCACCACGCTCACCGTGACCGTTAACGGCAAAACCTATGCGGCCTCCGTGCTGGCGAACGGTACCTGGAGCGCGGCGATCCCGGCCGCAGACGTGGGTGCCCTGGCAGCAGGCGCGGTGACCGTCACCGTGGCAGGCCAGAGCAGCGCGGGCAACCCGGTCTCCATCAGTCACGACGTCACCGTCGATCTGGCGGCCGTGGCGATCAGCATCGATGCGATCGCCACCGACGACGTGATTAACGCGGCGGAGAAAGGCGCGGATCTGGTGCTCTCGGGCAGCACCTCGAACGTGGAGGAAAACCAGACCGTCACAATCGCCTTCAGCGGCAAAACCTACACCGCGAAAGTGGATGCCGACGGCAACTGGACGGCCACCGTGCCTTCCGCGGATCTCGCGGGCCTGAAGGACGGCGACGCCAGCGTGCAGGTGAGCGTCACCAACGTGCACGGCAACAGCGCGACGGCAGGCCGCGAGTATAGCGTGGATGCGACCGCGCCGACCGTGACGATTGATACGGTGGCAGGTGATAACGTGATTAACGGCAGCGAAGCGGCTGCGGGCGTGACCATCTCCGGCACCACCACGGCGGAAGCCGGGCAGACGGTCACCGTGACGCTGGGCGGCAAGAGCTATAGCGCTCAGGTGCAGCAGGGCGGTATCTGGAGCGTCAACGTGCCGGGCACCGACCTCTCCGCACTGGCCGATAACGGTTACACCCTGCAGGTCAGCGTGAGCGACGCCGCGGGTAACCCGGGCAGCGCGGGCAAAGCGATTACGCTTGATACCACACCGCCGTCCGTCAGCTTTAAGGCTGTGGCGGGCGATGACGTCATCAACAGCGTGGAGCACGGGCAGGCGCAGATCGTGAGCGGAACGGCAACCGGCGCGAGCGTCGGCGATAAGCTGGTCATCACCATCGGTTCGAACCAGTACACCACCACCGTTGACGCCAGCGGCAACTGGAGCGTGGGCGTTCCGGCCAGCGTGATTTCTGCCCTGACCGACGGCACCGTGACCATTAGCGCGACCATTACCGACAGCGCGGGCAACAGCAGCACCCAGACTCACGATGTGGTGGTGAACACGGCTTCCGTGGCGCTGACGGTGAACACCCTCAGCGGTGACGACGTCATCAACGCGACAGAAGCGGGTAGTTCGCTGGTGATTAACGGCTCCAGCGCCCAGTTCGCCAGCGGGACGCAGGTCACCGTGACGCTGAACGGCAAGACCTATACGGCCACCATCCAGAACGACGGCAGCTGGACGACCACCGTTCCGGCCGCAGACGTGGGTGCCCTGGCCGATGGCGCGAGCTATCAGGTATCCGTGTCGGCGCAGGACAGCGCGGGCAATAGCGCCTCGGCGACGCACGGCATCAGCGTGGATACCACCGCGCCTGTCGTGAGCATTGCGACGCTGTCGGGTGACGACATGCTGAACGCGCTGGAAGCGCAGCAGCCGCTGACGGTACACGGGTCGTCCAGCGCGGAGGCGGGCCAGACCGTCACCGTGACGCTGGGCGGCAAAACCTACACTGCGCTTGTGGGCAGCGACGGCACCTGGACGCTCGATGTGCCGGCGGCAGATCTGGCTATCCTGAGCCAGGGGGCGCTGACGGTCACCGCGTCGGTCAACGACAAAGCCGGTAACGGCGGCCAGACCACGCACACCTTAACGGTGGATACCGCTGCGCCGACCGTGACCATCAGCACCGTGGCGGATGACGATATCGTCAACAATGCGGAGCAGCTGGCGGGTCAGACCATCCGCGGCACCACCACGGCAGAACAGGGCCAGACGGTGACCGTTTCCTTCAGCGGGCACAGCTATCAGGCGACCGTCGGGGCGGACGGAACGTGGTCGGTCTTCGTGCCGGGGCGTGATTTCCTCGGCCTGAGCGACGGGGATTACACCATTACCGCGTCGGTAAGCGACAGGGCGGGCAACCCGGGTAGCGCAACCCATGACGTGACGCTGAACGGCGATGTCCCAACCATCACCATTAACACCTTTGCGCAGGACGATATCGTCAACGCGGCCGAACACGGCACGCCGCTGGTCGTCAGCGGCACCACCGACGCGCCTGCGGGCCAGACGGTGACCATCACTCTGAACGGCAAAACCTACGCGGCGACCGTGCAGAATGACGGCACCTGGAGCTACACGGTGGGCAGCGCAGACGTCACCGCGCTGGCAGACGGCGGTTCGTACGTGATTAAGGCGCAGGTCAGCAACGCCATCGGCAACAGCGCCAGCGATAACCACACCGTCACCGTCGATCTCACCGCGCCGTCGATGGGCATCAGCATTGATTCGCTGCAAAACGACACCGGCCTGAGCGCGACGGATTTCATCACCAACGATAAGCAGGTAGTGGTCAACGGCTCCCTGACCGCGCAGCTCGGCAATAACGAGAAGGCGCAGATCAGCCTCGACGGCGGCACCACCTGGATTGACCTGACGGTGACCGGCACCACGTGGCGCTACACCGATGGCCGCACCCTGACGGACGGTTCGTATCAGTACCAGGTGCGGGTGATCGATAGCGCGGGTAACGTGGGGGCAACGGACAGCCAGGACGTGGTGATTGACCTGACGAAGCCTGCGGCAACGACCATTACCGTGGATTCCGTTACCCAGGATACCGGCCTGTCCGGCAGCGACTTTATCACCAGCGACAACCAGATCAGCCTGAAAGGGACGCTCGGCGCGGCGCTGGGCAGCGGCGACCACGCGCAGATCAGCCTCGACGGCGGCGTCACCTGGACCGACGTCAGCGTGAGCGGCCTGACCTGGACCTACGTGGACGGTCGTACGCTGGCCGACGGGGATTACAACTACCAGCTGCGCGTGATTGACGACGCGGGCAACATCAGCGCCACCGCCAGCCAGGTCGTGACGATTGATACGGTTGCGCCGGACGCCAGCAAAACGATCGCTATCGACAGCATCAGCGACGATACCGGCCTGAGCAGCAGCGACTTTATCACCAACGATACGTCCCTGACGCTGCACGGCTCGCTCGGCGCGACGCTGGCCGACGGCGAGTATGCCCAGATCAGCATCGACGGCGGCGTCACCTGGCAGAACGTAATCGTCACCGGCAACAGCTGGTACTACGTGGACGGACGTACGCTGGGTAACCAGACCTATGACTACTATGTGCGCGTGGTGGATGCGGCGGGCAACGTGGGCGCCAGCGCCCATCAGCAGGTGACCGTCGATACGGTCGCCCCGGATGCGGCGATTACGGTGACGGTGGATAACATCACCGTGGATACCGGCTTCGACAATAACGACTTCCTGACCAGTTCGACCTCGTACACCCTGCATGGCACGCTTGGCGCAGAGTTAGGGGCGGGTGAGTACGTGCAGGTGAGCATGGACGGCGGCAGCACCTGGGTGTATGCCACGGTAAGCGGTACCCAGTGGCGCTATAACGACACGCGCACTCTGGCCGACGGGGATTACAGCTATCAGGTGCGGGTAGTCGATCAGGCGGGCAACGTCGGTGCCACTACCACCCAGACCGTGACGGTGGATACCCAGGCGCCGCAGTACGGCATCACCATCGACAGCATCAGCGATGATACAGGGCAGTCCGGGAGTGATTTCATCACTATGGACACCACCCTGACCATCAACGGCTCGCTGGGCAGCGCGCTGGCGAGCGACGAACGGGTGCAGATCAGCCTCGACGGCGGAAACACCTGGGTTGACGCCACGGTCACCAACCAGCGCTGGAGCTACACCGATACCCGCGTTCTGCCTGACGGAGACTACACTTGGCAGGTGCGGATTATCGACCAGGCGGGCAACGTCGGCTCCACCGCCTCTCAGGTGGTGACGGTGGACACCACGCCGCCAGCTACGGTAGGCACGGTAGTGAGCTATACCGACGGTGAAGGCGAGCGTCAGGGCACCTTTGGCAGCACGGTGGCCACGGACGATAACGCACCGCTGATCAACGGTACGCTCAACCGCGCCCCTGAAGACGGCGAGATCGTCCAGCTATACCGCGACGGCGTTCTGCTCGGTCAGGTGACCATGAACGGCAGCGCAAGCTGGTCCTTCCAGGATAACGGCCTGAGCGATGGCAATCACACGTACATCGTGCGCGTGACCGACAAAGCCGGTAACTACACGGAATCGGACGGCTTCGTGCTGAACGTTGATACCAGTATCCCGACCACCACGGCGGCGATTACCGCCCAGACCACGTCGGATACCACCCCAATCGTCAGCGGTACCGTCTCCGCCGACCTGGTGAATGGCGAGTATCTGGTGGTGACGGTGAACGGGAAAACCTACACCTCCCAGACGGGGGGGGCCGTGGTAGTCGACCCGGATCACAATACCTGGTACCTGCAGATCCCGGACGGCGATGCCCTGAGCGTGGCGGGCTACAGCGTGACGGCGCAGGTGAAGAGCAGCGCGGGTAACGGCAATACCACCGGTACGGCGACCGGCAGCCTGGTGATTGATACCACCACGGTGAATACTGACTGGGCGACCACGGCGGGGAACAGCAACAACTCCACCATGACCCTCGGCATGAACAGCAGCGGTCTGTGGAATATCATTGCTAACACTCAGGCTTACTCCAGCAGCGATAGCTCGACCTATGCCGGCAATACGCTGACCAACACCCGCGGCTACTACGTGGTGAGCCAGACCGCCGCCGACTTTGACCGTAACGGCACGCAGGATATTTTCGCGACCGAGAATACCTACGCCGGGTCTACTCAGGTGATGTGGACCTACGATGGCAGCACCTATAACGCCAGCCAGCTGGCGATGGGGACCACCATCTGGTATGGCGGCGTGATTGCGTACGATAAAACCGGCGATGGCTACCTGGATCTGGCCTACGGCGATGCCGGTATGGACTCACTGACCTACCTGGTGAACAACAACGGCGTTCTGTCGCCGGACGGCACCGGCGGGGAGGGCGGTTTCTACGGCCAGTTCGACTCCGGGCGTGAAATCTCCGGCGTTGACCTGAACAACGACGGTACGGTGGATATTGTCCAGCACACCAACCGCAGCGGCGCGTACTCGTTAACCGTGATCAACAACAACGGCAACGGCACGCTCTCCATCGGCCAGAACCTGACCAACGTGTTTGTGGTAAACGCCGCGAATACCACCACGGCGGCGTCTATGACGTGGGCGGATTTCAACGGCGATGGCTACATGGATCTGTACCTGGCTAGCAGCTACAACAACAACGGCGGGGTGATTTACTACAACGACGGTACCGGGAAGCTCTCAACCACCAAGAGCGCGGTGGAAGCCTCTAACGCCACGGCGGGGTATCTGTCGGTGGCGGTGGACTGGAACGGGGACGGGCAGATGGACATCATCAAGCTCAGCACCTACGGCGGTTCACAGACTGCGACGCTGTTCACCAACAACGGCTACGGTTCCAGCTGGACCGCCAGCCAGCTTAAAACTGGCCTGGCCTACGCCACCGGCGTGGCGGCAGTGGACTACAACTGGGACGGCGCGAAGGATCTGCTGGTGTCGCAGCAGAACGGCAAGGTGGTGCTGGTGCAAAACAGCGCCAAAATTGCTGACGGTACCGCGATGCACCTGCACATTGTCGACAGCGAGGGCATCAACGCCTTCTACGGCAACACGGTCAATCTGTACAACGCCGCGGGCGTGTTGGTGGCTTCGCAGATCATCAACGCCCAGTCTGGTATTGGTTCGAACGATACCTCTGCGCTGGTGAGCTTCTACGGGCTGGATCCGAATGAAACCTATTCGGCCGAGATCCTGAAGATCACCAACGGCGTGTCGGATAACGTCACCTGGAGCGGTCTGGAGGCGGGCAACGGCAAAGAGGGCTACGTCCTGACGGCCGAAGCAGCTACAGGCGGCCACAGCGGGACCCTCACCGGGACCGGGTATAACGACACCTTTATCGCAGAGGATGGCACCTATACCTACAACGGCTCCGGCGGCTGGAATACCCATTCCGACTACGACACCTGGAGCAACACCGGCGGGATGGACGTGGTGGATTACCGCAATGCGACCTCCGGCGTAACCGTTGATTTGCGTCTCTCTACCGCGCAGGACACCGGGTTCGGTACGTCACGACTGCTCAACATTGAGGGCATCAACGGCTCGAACTTCGACGACGTCATTACCGGCAACAGCGGTGATAACCAGTTCGAAGGCCGCGGCGGGAACGACACCTTCAACATCGGCAGCGGCGGTCACGATACGTTGCTCTACAAGCTGATCAACGCGTCGGACGCGACGGGCGGTAACGGGCACGACGTGGTGAACGGCTTCACCGTCGGCACCTGGGAAGGGACTGCGGACACGGATCGTATTGACCTGCGCGATCTGCTCTCTGGCAGCGGCTATACCGGCACGGGCTCGGCGAGCTACGTGAACGGCGTGGCCACGCTGGACAGCAGCGCGGGCAACATCACCGATTACGTCCGCGTGGTGCAGAACGGCAGCAATACCGAAATCCAGGTGGATCTGGACGGTACCGGCGGCCAGTTCTCGCCAACCACCCTGGTGACGCTGAACGGCGTGCAGACGGACCTGGCGACGCTGCTGGCGAATCATCAGCTGTTAATTGCGTAAACCAACGCCGCGGGGAGCAATCCTCGCGGCCTTTTGGCGTTTCTTTACACGAATGGCGTTAACCCGGAGATTATGAAGACACATCCACAGTACGAACCCTGGCTGCAGGGCATGCTCATCATCGCGAAGCACTACCGGCTGGACTTTTCGGTGGAGCACGTTCGGGTCACGATTAACCATGAAAGTCAGTCTCCGCGCCAGCTGGTGCTGGAGGAGATGGCGCGCCAGCTAGGGCTGGGAATGCGCGTGGCGACGGATGCAACATCTCTCGATCCGTGGCGCCTGCCGCTGCTGGCGGAATTCACTGGCGGTCAAATCGCGGTCATTAACCGCATGGACAACGAAGGCAACGTCAGCCTGCAGTTCAGCGGCGACGGCGGGCTGGAGACGACGCTAACGCGGGACGCGCTCGGCTCACGGTTGAAAACGCTGCTGGTGCTGCGCCCGCTTGAGTCTACGCCGGATGCCCGCGTGGACGACTACATCAAACCGTATGAGAAAAACTGGTTCTGGCAGCTGGCGCTGAAGGACTGGCGCCGCTACAGCGACATCATGCTGGTGGCGCTGGTGGCTAACGTGCTGGCACTCTCCGGCATGGTCTTCTCCATGCAGGTGTACGACAGGGTGGTGCCGTCGCAGTCGGAGGCCACGCTGTGGGTGCTGTTTGGCGGCGTTATGCTCGCCATCGTGTTTGAATTCATCATGCGCATGCTGCGCGTGCATATTTCGGACGTGGTGGGGAAACGCGCCGACCTGCGCATCTCAGAACGCGTCTTTGCCCACGCGCTGCGAATTAAAAACGGGGCGCGCTCCAAATCAACCGGATCGTTTATCGCCCAGATCCGCGAGCTGGAGTCGGTGCGCGAGCTCATCACCTCGACCACCATTGCGGCGATCTCCGATCTGCCGTTCTTCCTGCTGTTCGTCTTTATTCTGTGGATGATTGGCGGCCCACTGGTGCTGGTGGTCCTGCTCGCCGTGCCGCTGCTGCTCATCCCCGGCCTGCTGGTGCAGCGCCCGCTGGGGAAACTCTCCAGCGAAGGGATGCGTGAATCCGCCATTCGTAACGCGACGCTGGTGGAGGCGGTGCAGGGCATTGAAGACATCAAGCTGATGCGTGCCGAGCAGCGTTTCCAGAACCAGTGGAACAACACCAACGACGTGGCCGCCAGCGTCGGCATGAAGCAGCGCTGGCTGACGGGGCTGCTGTTGACCTGGACCCAGGAGGTGCAGTCCATCGTCTATGCGGTGGTCCTGCTGGTGGGCTGTTACCTGGTCATCAGCGGCGACATGACCACCGGTGCGCTGGTGGGAACCTCGATTCTGGCATCGCGTACCATCGCGCCGCTGTCGCAGATCTCTGGCGTGCTCTCGCGCTGGCAGTCGGCAAAAGTGGCCCGCAAGGGGCTGGACGACCTGATGCAGCGCCCGATTGACGATCCGCAGCACGGGAAGAAGGTGCATAAAGCCCACCTGCGCGGGGATTACCGGCTGGAAGACGTCGGCTTCTACTATGACGAAGAAGAGAAACTCACCGTGCTGAACATCAGCAAACTGCAGATTCGCGCCGGTGAGCGCGTGGCGGTGCTCGGGCGTAACGGCTCCGGTAAAAGCACGCTGCTGCAGCTTCTGGCGGGCATGCAGGAGCCGCAGCAGGGGAGCATTCTGCTGGACGATATTGCTCTCAATCATCTGGACCCGGCCGACCTGCGCCGCGACATGCAGCTGCTTAGCCAGCAGGCGCGGCTGTTCTTTGGCTCCGTGCGGGACAATATCCTGATGGGGAACCCGCTTGCCACCGACGATGAAATTCATCAGGCGCTGGTCAATAGCGGCGCGCTGGAGTACGTGCGTAAGCAGAAAATGGGGCTGAACACCATTGTCAACGAGGGCGGAACGGGCCTCTCCGGCGGACAGCGTCAGGCGCTGCTGCTGGCGCGCGCGCTGATCACTGCCCCGAATATCCTGCTGCTGGATGAGCCTACCGCCTGGCTGGACGAGATGAGCGAGAAGCAATTTATTCAGCATCTTCACAAATGGCTGGGCAAGCGCCGGACGCTGGTGGTAGCAACTCATCGCCTGCCGATTCTGGATTTGGTCGACCGCATTATTGTACTGGAAAACGGCAAGATGGTGATGGACGGTCCGCGCGACGCGATCCTGCATCAGCACGGGCTGGCGCCGCAAAAGGCGGCACAGCGCACCGTGACCATGAAGCCGGCGGCTGTAGCAGAGGAGGGTGCGGCATGAACGATTTCTCCCGTTATAACAGCCGTCTGAAAGAGCCGCGCCTGCCGCGATCCTCGCTGGTGGCATGGTCGCTGTTCGCCCTGCTGGCGGTGTTTATCGCCTGGGCGAGCCTGTTCCAGCTGGACGAAGTCACGACCGGCAGCGGCAAGGTGATACCGTCCTCCCATGAGCAGGTGATTCAGTCCCTGGAAGGGGGGATTATCCACAGCCTGCTGGTTCGCGAAGGCGATATCGTTGAGCGCGGTCAGCAGTTGGCACAGCTTGACCGGACTAAAACCGAGTCCAGCGTGCTGGAGAGCGAGTCTCGTCTGAACGCGGCGCTGGCAACGGCTGCGCGACTGAAGGCCGAAGTTAACGACACGGAACTCGCGTTTCCCGAGGAACTGGACGATGACGTTGAGCTGGTCAAACAGGAAACGGCGCTCTATCAGTCCCGTCGCGAGAGCCTTGAAAAAGGGCTGGCCGGCTTACGTCAGGGCGCCGAGCTGGTGCAGCGCGAGCTGTCGTTGACCCGTCCGCTGGTGACCCAGGGGGCGGCCAGCAAGGTTGAGGTGTTACGTCTTGAGCGTCAAAAAAATGAGCTTGAGAATAAAATCACCGAGATGAAAAATCAGTATTACGTCCGCGCCCGTGAAGAGCTGGCGAAAGCCAACGCGGAGATTGAAGCCCAGCGTTCGGTGATGAAAGGGCGTGAGGACTCCCTGACCCGGCTGACCTTCAACGCGCCGGTGCGTGGGATTGTGAAGGATATTGACGTGACGACCGTGGGCGGCGTTATTCCCCCGAACGGCAAGCTGATGAGCCTAGTCCCGCTGGACGACCAGATGGTGGTTGAGGCGAAAATCTCGCCGCGCGATGTCGCGTTTATCCACCCCGGCCAGAAAGCGCTGGTGAAAATTACGGCCTATGACTACTCCATCTATGGCGGGCTGGAGGGCGAGGTGACCATGATTTCGCCGGACACCCTGCAGGACGAGGTGAAAAGAGATGTCTACTACTACCGCGTCTATATCCGCACCGACAGTAACCACCTGACCAATAAGCAGGGCAAAGACTTTCCGGTCTTTCCAGGGATGATTGCAACGGTAGATATTAAAACCGGCAGCAAAACCATACTGGATTATCTGTTGAAACCGCTGAACAAGGCAAAAGAGGCGCTGCGCGAGAGATAAAGATTGGCGTTCGGGATACCGAACGCCATTTGTATTATACCGTTGACGTTACGTTGTTTGGGTGGCGTCGCTCCTTCGGCACCACGTTAATGTAATGAGTAACATAGGCGAAATATAATCCGGCATAGTTATCGACAAGTTCGAAAAACGCCGGATACACCGACAGGCGACCGTCACCACGATCTTTAAGATAACCTGCCTCATGCGCCGATTTGATAATCCGGTTGACGTGGATCCGTGAGACAAAGAATTCTTTAGCGAGCGTGCTGGCGGAATATTGAATAACCGCGCCGTGGGCGGATTTGTTTTTTATGGCCTGCAGGTAAAGATACAGCATAATCATGCGGCCTCCATCCTTATCAATAAATAACCCCACTTCCGGTAAAACTTTTCTGAACGTTAATCCCCGAAAAAGATATTCTGCCGCGCGGCGGAAGAAATTATTTCTCAATGTGTCATTATCCAGCAGATTTACATCTATATTAAACGTCGGGTAAAGAATGCTGACGGGTAAAAATGCACCGGACATATAGCGTTTGAGTTCATTCAATCCTTTTTCGGTTGGGGCAATTCTCGTTTTTCGCCGGTCTTCCGTACAGCGCCAGGTCCTGATGCGTCCCGTAGTTCTGAGTAACGTAATGATCGCAATAACGCTGTTGGGGCTGGCTATTTTATAGCGGGAACATAACTCTTTTATCTCTGAGACGGATTCGGCCTGATTGCCAAATATAAAACAACACATGGAAAGAATAATGTTAAACCGAGATTCCTGAAGCATTGTCTTGTAGAACAAGGGTTGTTTTTTGTAGATGGCGTCATTGATTGTGTAGTGCTCTAATATTGCCTCACTAAACCGCGGGTTGCTTTTTATAACATCCCTTCGATGTAGCAAGGCCCTGGATGAGATGTGATTATCCATAGCATTTTTCTCGTATTTGATGAGCCGATAGATGAAGTATCCAGCCTTCTTTTTCGGAATTTTCATTATACCTGAGAAAAAGTGGCTTGCGGTCGGTATTTTAAAAGAAATATAGAGTTATATTTATGTTTGGAAAAAGGGTGATTAACGCAAAGATGTTACAGTGCATGGCGTTGATAACAGTATCTTAACCTGATGGTGTATTGTAAAATTATTATACACACCGCTGTTGGTATACATACTCATAATAATAATGGCGCTTTCGTGCCCAGGAGCAGGTTATGACCCACCAAATTTCTCTCAGGAATGATGCGCGCAACGAGCGAAGATTTGTCATTTCAACCTGCGGCTTTACGTTTCAGGGATATCACCTGCTGCTCAAAAAGTACGGCATAGAGACTGCGCATATTCACTTTGATGGAGATGAGTTATCTGATCCTGACAAGGAAAATATCCTTATTCATCAAAACGCTCACATCGTAGTGTTCCTGGGAAAAGGTACGGTAGCTCTCCTGGAGAGCCTGACGCGACTGGCATCCGTACTCAATGCACTTCCTGTTATTCGTCGTGTTACCCTGTATGGTGATATACCGGACAGCTGGCTGTATCGAACCCTGGGTAGTCTTCTAAATAACAGTCATCAATTATCATTGATTCGCATAGCCAGCGTATCTGATGTAATAACCTGTTTCCACACCCACAATAATGGCTTTAAGGACCGCTCGCGCTTATTACGCGATTACTATCTGGACTGTTCTTCGTCAGAAAAGCTCAAATGGCTGACAAGAAGAGAGGTTGATGTTTTATTGAACTTCTATCGCGGTATGTCTATAAAAGACCAGTGCGACAAACTGAGGCTTTCTAATAAAACGGTCTACACCCATCGTAAAGAAGGTCTGCAGAAATTACATTGTATCAAGCGATGGTTGAATGAACCGCGCAATGTAAAAGTGGAAAGGCGGATTAAAAGCCAAAATCAAAGAGTGGACTTCACGGATAAAGAAGCGGAAGTTTTTAATGCGCTGGTGAAAAGGGAGATATTTCCCGCCTACCAGATCATTACCGATCGTGACAAGAAAGGGGTGGGGTTTGAGATACTTATTCGCTGGAATAAGAACGGTAAAATAGTCAAGCCAGCCCGTTTTCTGAATGATATCGCTAATTATGAAGTATGGCTAAAGATTACGGCTATGGTGATCCACGCTGCCGTGTCCGGGATTAATAAATATAACGGTAAATTCTATTTTTCCGTTAATATACCGCCTCGCCTGGCGTCCGGGAACGCGCTGCCAGAGATGGCCAGGAAAGCCATCGGCATGCTGCTTAACCCCCAGTGGGCGGAAAAGCTGGTCTTTGAATTCGCGGAAGATATTGATGTAACGAAAGATAAAAGCATCCCAGAAACCATGCGGCACCTGCGTAATACGGGGTGCAAACTGTTTCTTGACGACTGCTTCTCAAGCCATCATGCCATGTTCCCCGTGAGGCAGGTGCATTTTGATGGGCTGAAACTGGATCGGGACATCGTCGAGCATTTTGTGGCGAACGACAACGATTATAATTTGATTAAAGCGATACAGATTTACAGCGACATGACCGGAACAGCTTGCATTGCAGAGGGCGTTGACAGTGAGGAGAAGTTTGAAAAATTAGTCGAGCTGGGTGTGAAAAACTTTCAGGGATATTATCTCTCGCGCGCCGTGAAAGAGGAGGAATTAGACCGCATGGTGAGATTGTTCAGCTAAAAAATAAAGCCCCGAAGGGCCTTGTTTATTTGCGTCCCAGCAACAGGCCAAGCACAATACCAACCGCACCCGCGGCGATAAGACCGGTGAGCGGGTTATTTCTGACCGCTTCAGTCACGTCAGAGACAGCATCGCTGGCCTGTGCGGCATATTTTTTCGCAGCACCTTTTACCTGATGCTTCGGTGAATCAACGAATTCACCGAACTGCTGCTGGGCTGAACCTGAAAGTTCATCAAATTTATTTTTTGCTTTGTCTTCAGCAAACTGGGTGTTTTTATCAGTACCGAAATCAGACATTTTTGCCTCCTTTTGTTGATAGTTAAAGGATAGCCTCTCTTTGTAAAGATGAGAGGCGGAACGCTAAATTTCGGAGGGAATTGGCCGGTTTTCGGATATATCTACACCAGAAGAGGGCGTTATTTTTCGTTCTCATCCTGGCCGTAATACAGCTTGCCAATGCGGATAAGCGGGCGGCCCTGAGACTTGCGGTGCAGGTTGCTGTCCCGAAGGGAATACACGCAGCCGCAATATTCCTGCTGGTAAAACTGTTCCCGCTTGCTGATCTCAATCATGCGTGATGAGCCGCCCTGTTTGCGCCAGTTGTAGTCCCAGTAGACCATCCCCGGATAGCGCGCTGCCGCACGCTGGCCGCAGTCATTGATCTGCTGCATATTCTTCCAGCGAGAGATCCCCAGCGAGCTGCTGATAACGCTGAAACCATTTTCCGCCGCGTAGAGCGCCGTACGCTCGAAGCGCATATCGAAGCACATGGTGCAGCGGACGCCGCGCTCGGGCTCCCACTCCATGCCTTTGGCACGCTCGAACCAGTTATCGGTGTCGTAATCGGCATCAACAAACGGCACGCCGTGTTTCTCTGCAAAACGAATGTTTTCTTCCTTACGGATGAGGTATTCCTTTTGCGGATGGATGTTGGGGTTATAGAAGAAAATGGTGTAGTCAATGCCCGAGGCCTGGATAGCTTCCATGACTTCACCGGAGCAGGGGGCGCAGCAGGAGTGCAGCAGAAGTTTATCGGCGCCGTTTGGCAGTGTGAGCTGCGGGCGGATAAAGGGGGTTGTACTCATGTTGTTCTACAATATGTTAATGAAATTTATATGATTGTAACACAACTTTTAACGCGCTTCAGACGGTACTGGCGGGAACGGGGGTTAGCGCGCGGGCTTGACTTCGTACTGAGTGGCGCCGTTAATCAGTAAGTTGCTGTGCAGTAATAGCCCGATGGAACTGAGTGAATTCCACCGGGACGTTGCTGAGAAGCTAAGGCTGTAAAACCTGTTTGATATCAGTATGCCGGTATATTCATTGCCACTTTAAACATCATTTTTCATCGCCTTCGAATAGTGCCATCGAATATACCCATGATGGCATCGCATTGATTTTTTCTTCATACGAATGACTTGTGTCAAAACAACGATTTTTAACGTTATATCTGAAGCTTGTTAGTCCGGAATTAATTAAATATTTATCAATAAGAGATGAAACGCAAAAATAGGGTTGATTATTCGCTTCCTGAGCAAGTTTTTCTAAGTTTTTATCATTGCCCGCAGCGACAAACACCGGGACATCGCCGTAATCTGTCGGTTTGATATCCCATTTAAATACAAAATCATTGTCATTTTCACCTGTTTTGCTGAAAAGATTGGGTGGCAGAACATTCCTGTTCATGAAAAATTTATTCAGTGCAGGCTTATGATCGCCATAAACAACAACAACGGCATTCGGATCTATTTCTTTTAATTCCTTGTAGAAGTCAACAAAGCGGTCAACTGCTTGTTTCAATTCGAAGGTATAGATGTACTCGCCTGAGTCGTTCTCATGAGGGTACGGGCCATGTGTTGACATGGTAATTAAATTCATGAAAATGTTCTTTCCGTCAGCTTTTTTTAAATGTTCAATGGCTGACTTGTAAAGCAGGTAATCATCGGGTTGCCATTGCCATTTTTTTCTGCCTGCCACAATTTGGTCAGGCAGGCTTATAGTCGACATTTCATAAAGGCCATCGAAGCGTTCAAAGCCAAATTTTTTATAAACAGTATCCCTGTGCCAAAACTCTTTTAAATAATTGTGTGCGGCATAGGTGATAAAGCCTTTATCGCCCAGAGCGCTGGCAATGGAATCGGTATGCGATTTGAACTGTGTCGCATATTCTTGATAAATTATGCCAGATAATACCCTTGAATTACTGGGGAAGCCGGTGAGCATTTCAAATTCAACATTCGCAGTACCTCCGCCATAAACGGGTGAAGTTGCTCGAAACGTAACAAAACCTTCATTTAATATTGGGGTGATAATTTCTTTGAAGTTGGCATTGTCATACCAGCATGATTCGCACAGGACGTAAATAACTGTTTTATGTTTTGGTAATTCCGCACTCCCTGCGCGCTTTTCAAGATTGTACGTATCTTTATTGTTTTTACTGGCTAAAGGTGCAGATTTTCGAGAGCTGGTCATCACGACATGCATTGCCATTCCATTATCCTGCAGGTTTTCAGGCCAATTCCAGGATTTATAAGTGACATTCATTTCCTTAGCTAATAATATCATTTTCCGGGAGAAAATGCTATCTTCGCCAAAGAGAGAGCTGAAGTGAGTATAAAAGGAAAATGGTAATATGATGATAAAACTGATGGCAAGTACAATGCTGTTTTTCTTTGTTGTGTAAAATGTCCTACTGATAAAATATAAAATAACACACAATGAAATTGCGAGGAAAAGCAAGAGTACTGGCCAGGCTGTCAGGTAATGTTTTGCAATGGTTATGTTGGATTGAGAAAACAAATCATTCCAGGACAGCACTTCACCCGTGAGTGATAGCTTGATGCCACTGATGTATTCAAGCAGTTTTAAGAGTAAAAAAACAACATAGGCTGAAACGAATGATGGTAGTTTTACCAATCGGAGAAAGATATAGGCTAAAGGCAGTGGACTGGCAAGCCATAGATCTGTCTCTTATACACATCT
>NZ_JAAQOK010000049.1:0-31635 GCF_011683705.1 Enterobacter sp. 725m/11
AGATGTGTATAAGAGACAGCTATTAACTCAGGGAATTAAAACTTCCTTAGTTAATTAATTTTTCAAGGATTTTCACTTAAATTCCTACAGTTATCTGAATCGCCACGGGTTTAACAGACACCTCAGAGTCATTTTAGATGACTCTGAGGTGCCCATGAGCGGTAAGCTTTATCCTGAAGAGTTTAAAATTGAAGCAGTCAAACAGGTTGTTGATCGTGGTCATTCTGTTTCCAGTGTTGCAACACGTCTCGATATCACCACTCACAGTCTTTACACCTGGATAAAGTAGTACGGTCCGGATTCTTCCACTCATAATGAACAGTCAGATGCTCAGGCCGGAATCCGCCGTCTTCAGAAAGAGTTGAAGCGGGTTACGGACGAACGGGACATATTAAAAAAGCCGCGGCGTACGTCGCAAAGCTGTCCGACTGAGGTACGCCTTTATCCGCGACAACAGCCGTTGCTGGCCTGTTCGTTTGCTCTGTCGGGTTCTGGATGTCCATCCGAGTGGATTTTATTTCTGGCTTCAGCACCCACATTCACAGCGTCACCAGACAGACCAGATGCTGACCGGGCAGATCAAACAGTCCTGGCTTGAGTCTGGCTGCGTCTATGGTTATCGCAAGATCCATCTCGATCTGCGTGATAACGGACAGCAGTGCGGAGTGAACCGGGCCTGGCGGCTGATGAAGCGTGCCGGAATAAAAGCTCAGGTTGGGTACCATAGCCCACGGGCACGTAAAGGCGAAGCCAGCATCGTGACACCCAACAAGCTCCAGCGGCAGTTCAACCCGGAAGCACCGGTTGAACGTTGGGTAACGGACTTAACCTACATCCGAACCCACGAAGGCTGGTTGTATCTGGCCGTGGTGGTTGACCTGTTCTCCCGAAAAGTTATCGGCTGGTCAATGCAACACCGCATGACAAAAGAGATTGTCCTGAACGCATTACTTATGGCGGTGTGGAGGCGTAACTCTCAAAAGCTGGTACTGGTTCACTCTGATTAGGGCAGTCAGTACACGAGCCATGAGTGGCAGTCGTTCCTGAAATCACACGGTCTGGAAGGCAGCATGAGTCGTCGCGGTAACTGCCACGACAACGCGGTTGCGGAAAGCTTTTTCCAGCTACTGAAACGCGAGCGGATTAAGAAAAGGATCTACGGAACGAGAGACGAAGCCAGAAGCGATATCTTTGATTATATCGAAATGTTTTATAACAGTAAGCGTCGGCATGGTTCGAGCGAGCAGATGCCACCGGCTGAATATGAAAACTTATATTATCAACGGCTGAGAAGTGTCTAGATTATCCGTGGCGATTCATTTTCTAATTCGTATTTTCTTGCGAAAAATCGCAAGAAAGAGAAATTGTTCGGATGGGACAATTAGAAAAGAGATGCAAACAGCGCTAGGTTTTATCGAGGGGCTTGTTTGCATACTCTCTGATAAGTGATTTTGAAAATGCCAATCGGTGAGCGATTAAATTGGCCTTTTCGAACTTGATTTAAACCTACGACCACTAATACCTGAAATCCATATATCCTCCTCGATAAAGTCGAGGAGCGCTTTAATCTCTTTTTTTAGTATTGGCATTGTTATTGTCTCAACCCCTCCGTTTATTGTAGTTTGAAGCGGGAAGTTGACTTTTTGAGCTTCAGCCTTGAATAGTGGCAGGTTCTGCGGGGTAAGTAATCCTGTTTGATTTATTAATGTAACTTTGTTTCTGATAACTGTGTCGGCGACGATTTTAAGATCGAATCCATGTTGGGTGGAAAATATAGGTAATTGTGAAAAGGTATCCAGTTGCTGGTCTGTAGCAGCTTCGAAGTATGTAGTCATGTCAAAAACACTTCGTAAAACAAAGAAGCTTTTAAAGAAAATATGGTCAGTGTCAATTATAGCAACAAGTTTATCATCAACGTTGAACCCAGTGCTGACAGCTTTGCTAAAAGTGGTCTTTTTACCTACTAAAGTCCCTAAAAAAGATTTTGAAGTATCTAAGATTTGCTTTTTATTAAAGGTTTGCAAAGCAATTATGTTTGGATTAGCAGGCGCATCAACACCGACAAATAGTGCTTTAATATTAGTTATGTCTATAATGCTGGGATCCCAAATCGGTATGGCCGTTGGTCTTTTTACTGCATCAATTAGTGATGAGGCCGCTGCAAAATTCTGCACTTCAAAGCATTCATCATAACGAGGAGTATATCCTGCATAAAATGGGATAACAGTACTGTGGTGGGATTCAAAATGAAGTTTCTGTTGCTGGAAAATGGTCTTCACGGCCGTGCTTGCGGGTTTATCTAATTCAACCCTCATTATCTTTGTAGCTATTGAATTGTCCATTAAAGCAAAAAGAGCCATATTGCTATCCTTCTACGTGTAGATACGTGTAGTCAGTTAACTGCACGACATTAAAAGAAATATTTTGGATGTCAGTAATTACCGATTTAGATATTAAAACGAATCCTACACCTGTATCATCTTCGGCTTCGTAAAATTTGTACCCATGCAATGATAAGACTGGGTTAAAATTATAGTTTTCTGAGAAACAAATGTAAAAAAGAAGTGAAATGTAAAAAAAAGCTGCATAAGATTTATTTTCAGCAATCGAATCAGTCCCTAAAAGTGGGAAAAGATAGCTCAAAAAATAATTAGTAACCTCTTTATTAGCAGGAGATAAAGAGTTAATGTTTTTAGTCAATACTTCTAATTTCCATTCAGAATATTTTATTAACCCAATAGCCAGCAGCCAGCTTACCAATCCTACATATAGACTATAATTCATCAACCATAAGGTTTCCTTGACGAAACCTATAAAAAAAAGCGTAGCGCAAACCGGAGCAATGGAGCTTGCGGTGAGCAGTAATCGCGCCAACTTGTTCATAGTACCACCTCTCTTGCTGTATTTATATACAGTATTTTACTCCGAGAAGTTCAAAATTTCTACGGTTGGTGATAGATATCTAAAGCTAACACTAACTTATTGAAAATAGTATTAACGCGTACGCATTTTTCTCACTAATGTGATAAGAGTTGTCATGCAGCTGTTGCTTACATTAGTCATGAACGCATAATCCAAATCTTTGAAGAAGCTGCGGTAATTGTTCACTCAGGTAGATATTGAGAAACCCCACGCTGCTAAACTTAAAGCTCCGCATCACCAGCTGGCGGCCACGTGGCATTCATTGAACCGGAAACACCTTGATCTGCTGGAAGAGTACAAAACTCTTCGGCGGCATTTCTCATTGACAGTAGCTTGCACCTTATGTGATTGAGCCGATGAACTGCCTGGCATCGCGTGAATACTATGCTGTGGTGTTTGTGGGCCCGGCGCGAACGGGTAAAACCATCGGGCTGATTAACGGCTGGATTGTTTATAACATTGTCTGCGATCCGGCCAGATATGCTTTTGATTCAGGTATCCGAGGAAAAAGCTCGCGAGCATTCCAAAAAACGCCTGGACCGTACTTTTCGCTATAGCCCGGAAGTTAAAACCCGGCTAAGCCCAAGACGTAACGATAACAACGTCTACGACCGAACATTTCGCGCCGATAAATATCTTAGGCTGGGCTGGCCATCCGTCAATATCATGTCGTCCTCGGACTATAAGAGTGTGGCGCTGACGGATTATGACCGCTTTCCAGAAAATATCGACGGGGAGGGGGATGCTTTTTCACTGGCATCGAAGCGTACCACAACATTCATGCGCTCCGGGATGTCGCTGGTTGAGAGCTCGCCGTAGGATTTTTGTACCGGGAGCAACGTTGTATCGTCCAATTGGTTCCGGGTCAAATGCGATGTCGCGATCGGCTTCATCGGCCAGATAAGCCAGTTATTCTTCACGCGTTTGAGCTTGTGCAAAACGTCCACACATAGAAACCTCCAGCCAAATGTCAAACTGAAAGTATAGGGCAGGGAGCGAAGGAGGATCGCAGCGAACCCATTAAGAGATTAATTAATAAAGCCAAAAAATGGTTATCAAAACCCAAAAATCATTAGAACTAATCAATATGTTAGCTAGTGGTCAATAAAGTGTGATGAACGCGCAAAATATGAATTTTTAACTGAAAAATCAATGCATCATGATTGATTTAATGAAATACTACTGTGTTATATGGAATTGTTCGAAGCCGCAGACCTGATCGTCAAAGGTATGGAAGGCGCGATCAACGCGAAAACCGTAACTTACGATTTCGAACGTCTGATGGAAGGCGCTAAGCTGCTGAAATGTTCAGAGTTTGGCGACGCGATTATCGCGAACATGTAATCCAGATTCTGGGTTAAACAAGAGCGGGGGCCTGAGGGTTCCCGTTTTTTTTGCCTCTGCCTGCGGGAAATAACACGATGCTCGCTACTGTTCTTATCGCTGTCGTTGCATTCATCCATATCTACATTCTTGTGCTGGAAATGTTCCTGTGGAACACCAGAACAGGGCACAAGGCCTTTAATCTGCGTCCCGATTTTGCGCGCGACACCCGCGTGCTGGCCGCGAATCAGGGGCTGTATAATGGTTTTCTGGCTGCGGGTCTGCTCTGGAGCCTCTGGCTTGGTGAAAAGGGTATATCTGTGGCCATCTTCTTCCTGACCTGCGTGTTGATTGCCGGACTCTTTGGCGCAGCGACCGCCAGCCGAAAGATACTGTACGTTCAGGCCATACCTGCTCTTGCAGCCCTGCTTGCCCTGCTTATCTGACGCAACGCGTTGGTTAACCGTACGTCGTCGGATATACTTGTGGCTTCACCCTCAAAGGTTAACGCTGTTATGAATAACGAAATCCCACTGAAGTATTATGACATCGTCGAAGAGTACGCGACGGAAGCCACAAAGCCCGTGAGTGAGTCAGAGCAGGACTCGTTGGCGCATTATTTTCAGCTGCTTCTCACGCGTTTGTCGAATAATGAGGAGATCGATGAGGAAGCTCAGCAGGAGATGGCGCGTGAAGCCGGGGTTCGTGCCGGTCGTATTGATGATATTGCGAACTTTCTCAATCAGTGGGGAAACGAGTAACCTACCGCGCGATCCCAGCGAGTCGCTTCGCAAGCTCGCTTCGGGTGACAGATTTTGAGAAATACCATCCCTGAATCAGCGCCTCGGGGTATCTTTCAGCAATAAAGCGATACTGTATTTCGCTCTCTACGCCTTCGAAAACAAGCGTTTTATTCAGTTTTGCGAGGGCGTCGCTAAAAATGACAAAAATGTTCTGCTTGTAATGTTCACTGATGCCATCGACCAGCGACTTGTCGATTTTGATCTCATCATATTCAAGCAGCGAAAGCCTTGCCAGGTTTGAGTTTTGCACCCCGAAGTCATCAATGGATATTCTCACGCCAAGGTTTTTTAAATCCTTGCAGAAATCTTCCAGAATATTCCCCGTTGAAATGGCTTTTTCAGAAAGCTCGATTTTGATCAGAGAGAGCGGAATGTTATTAGCTAAACAGCTACGGCGCAAAATGCTGATAAACTGTCCGTCTTCAATTTCCGTTCGGCCAACATTGAGCGAAACAACCAGATGATATTTAATAATAAGTGGCGCGATATCCGAAAGGGATTTTTGGAGAATATTAATATAGTAATTTTTATACAGGCCAATTTTTTTGATTAATGGAATAAACAGTTCCGGGGAGACGTCACCGTATCTTGCGTCACGCCATCTCGACAAGACCTCCACGCCTACAATTTTTTTATCCTCAATCCGAACAATGGGCTGGTAATGAACGCCGATAGTATTAGTGATAACAGCTTTGACCAGCGTCCGCTCCAGGGAGAACCGGTCCTCGTTGAGTCGAAAGAAAAAGAGCGTTATCGCAATCCAGATAAAACATAAAATGACCGCGAGAACGATAAATAGAACGGGAGATAACGAGGCCAGTCCCGCGTTGTGATGCTTCACAATGACGCACAAATCCCATGTGGTGCTGCACCGGGTGAGGGTCAGGGTAAACAAGGAGGAATTCAGTTCGCTCTGTTGGTTTAATTCAGGCGTAGCCGAAAAAAACGTTCTGCTTAAGTCCCTGGTGGTGGTGCTCAGAGAATAGCTCTCCGTAACCGGGGTGAATTTATCGTAAGCATAGCGGGAGGTGAAGATAATGTGATTATTATAGATGGCCGCATTGCCGGTAAAAAAATCTTTTCTCGAAAATTGCGCGAGGAGAAATCCTCTGGGCGTTTCATGGAGCTCTTCAGGAAGCGGGACAGGATTAACGAGTTTACCCCAAAAAGCGGTACAGACTATTTTTCCCTTTTCAATAAAACCGACGTCAGCGACATAGCGGCTTTCGAGCTTAACCTGCCGGTAGCGATCGAGGCTGTCTCTGTCGCATCCCTGTGTGGTCAGGTTTTTGAGCGTCTGCGCCATGCTCTGGGTCAGACTTTCTGAATGCTGTAAAAGGGTTCGGGAAATCTCAAGCTGTTTGCTTTTCTGCTGGCTCCCGATAACTGCATTAACCGCAAAAAGAGACAGGAAGACCAGAAACGCTGAAACGATAGTAACGGCAATGATCTTTTTCATTTTCCAGATACCCTGTCCGCTCCCTCATCTCTCAAATCTTATCACAGGCAGTGCAAGCTACAAGCCTGATAATAACGGCAGCCGTTATGCTTAAGTGCAATTTGTTTTCCTCTTAACCTGAGCTTTGTTACAGTGACAAGAGTTGTCAGCCTGGGATGCCAGGCGTGATAAGGTGGAAAAGCTCGTGCATGTGAAAAATACTTTTTACACAACAACCATTACCGTTATCATTGTCTCATTGATTGTTTCATTGTCGCTTGCCGTCCAGATTGCCACGTCCCGACAGCAGTCAATCCAGCAAATCAATACCAGCGTTGCCAACCTGAGCCATACCCTTAACGTCTACACGGAAGGGATCATTCGCCAAAGTGAAATGTTGATTACCACCGTTTCCGACACAATTGAAATTTATGGTATGACCCCGCAACAGGCGATCAATATTCAGCGAATGATAAGCAATCAGGATAATCTTCTTACTCAGATTAATAATGTGGTTGTCTATGATGCGCATGGGGATATCTTCACTGCATTGCACAAAAATTTTGCGGGCCCCCATAATGGCGCGGACAGGGCATTTTTTGTCTATCACAAGGAAAATAAAAGTCAGCAGATTTATATTGGTGAGCCGGTGATAAGCAGAACCAATGGTAAATGGGTTATTACTCTTAGCCGACGCCTTGAAACCCACACCGGTGCATTTAACGGTGTTGTGGTGGTGACGCTGGGTATCGAAAATTTTCTGGCACTTTATGGACAGATTAATATTGGTCACGCGGGCGTTATTGGTTTAACGACGCAAGCAGGCGTTTTACTGATTCGTTATCCCTTTAAAAATAACTATATCGGTACGATTTTTTCTGACTCACCTCTCTTCAGAAAATACCTCAAGGTACAAAATACAGGGATAGCCAGCTCTGTCTCCAGGTTTGATAAAATCGAACGCATTTATGCCTATGAGAAAAACAGGCGCTACGGACTGGTTACGACGGTAGCGGTAAGCATTGATGAAGCCCTTTCTCCGTGGCGCAAGCAGGCGATTCAGCTTGCCGCACTTATTTTGGTGTTTACCGCGACGCTCATCGTGGCGTCCTGTTTCCTCTATTCCGACTTATCCAGAAAAGCACGGGATAACAAAGCGCTAAAGATTATTGCCTCGGAGGATGCGCTGACAGGGCTTTATAACAGGCGCATCTTTGATGAAAAAATCCTCTCGGAAATTGCGGCGTGTGCGGCAAAGGACGCGCCGGTTTCGCTGCTCCTTGTGGATGTGGATTACTTCAAAAAGTACAACGATAACTACGGTCATCCGGAAGGGGACAGATGCCTGGCGTTGCTGGGAAACTGCCTCAGGGAAAGTCTCACCCGCGACAACCAGATTGTGGCGCGCTATGGCGGGGAGGAGTTTGCGCTGATTTTGCCTGAAACGGATATCCAGGAGGCGCTCCGCCTTGCGCAGACGATTATTTGCTATGTTTTTTCTCAGCAAATTGAACACGCGTTTAGCCCCTTCGGGCGGGTCACGGTAAGCGTAGGGGTCTCCAGTGCGCGTGCTGTCAACATCGCGGGTAGCCAGCAGAATATTATTAATGCTGCCGACCAGGCGCTCTATCAGGCAAAACGCGGCGGGCGCAACCGGCACGCTTTCGTTGGGGCTTGATCAAAAAAAAAAGCCCACTCATGAGTGGGCAAGAAATACTGGAAGCAATGTGAGCAATGTCGTACTGAATACCTGAGTGTTTTTCTCAACTATTCAGTGTTGAGAAAGATAATCTTTCTCAATAAAAGATGCAACCCCACAGTTCTTGTGGAAGGGCATGTTGATGAAGAAATGCGCAGACTCTCTCTGTGAGGCTTATCACAAATTTCCTTTCTCAGATCCTGTGCTATCCTTTTTGTGTCGTTGATTTAATGACAAAAACCATACAGAGAGGAAAGTTATGGGAATTTTATCCTGGATTATCTTTGGGCTTATTGCGGGTATTCTGGCGAAGTGGATCATGCCGGGCAAAGATGGCGGTGGGTTTATCGTCACCATAATACTGGGTATTGTCGGCGCGGTAGTCGGCGGTTGGATCAGTACGCTGTTCGGTTTTGGTAAAGTCGATGGCTTTAACTTCGGCAGTTTCGCGGTCGCGGTTATCGGCGCGCTGGTTGTGCTGTTTATCTACAGAAAGATCAAAAGCTAATACTGAAGCGTTAAAAAGGCTGCCATATGGCGGCCTTTTTACGTAACGGGTTTACCACCAGCCAAACTGCGTGCCGGCAAACGCCACGACGGCAACGATCAACATAATGAGGGTGGTTTTTCTCATTTATGCCCCCGGAGCAGCGTAACCACCGACAAAAAACCACGCCAGAAATACCACCGCCGTTATAAAAATAACGACCGGGAAGAGGATCCCTATTCTCATATCATCACCTGTTTCGGTTTTTAAAACGCCGTAGAGTGTACGGGGTTAATCCATCGCGAGAAAGCCTGTTTTGCTTTTTCCTTTCTTATCCTGATACATCGCGATATCCGCGGCACGTAACGCACTGTCCGGATCGGTTACGCCGGGATCCACTTCGATAACGCCGAGGCTGGCGCCAGGATAAATGATGCTGATGCTACCCAGCCAGTATTCCCCCGCAATTCGGGCGCTGAGGCGCGTTCTGAGAAGGTGAATTTGCTCCTCATTCTCGACGTTGCTCAGAGTGGCCACCAGGAACTCATCGCCGCCCAGCCGGCCGATGATATCGTCCTGCTGTTTTTCTGCGGTCAAACGCTTGCCCACTTCAATCAGGAACTGGTCGCCTGCTTCATGCCCGTATCGATCGTTAATCAGTTTAAAATCATCCAGATCGATAAAGGCAATGATGGCGTTACGTTTCAGATGCCGCGCCAGCGAAAACAGGGTGGTCAGATCCTCAAAAATGGCGCGACGGTTGGGTAACCCTGTAAGAGCATCTGTGTAGGAGTGGGCGATAAGCGCCGCGTTGGCTTCACGGAGCTGGGTCACCAGAGACTCTTTCTGAATGTACTGACTAATCAACCCGGCGAAGAGTTTTAGCATCTGCTCGCCGCGCGCGCTGAGCGGTTTTTTTGCCGTGCTGGTGGCGCAGAGCGTACCGTAAAGTGAGCCATCGGCAAGATGAACGGGGATGCTCATATATGTGGTGATGCCGAGAGCTTTCGCCGCTTCACACTCCGGCCAACGTTCGGGGACATCGTTACTGAATAATGTGTCGCTATCCAGCGCGCGCTTACACAGCGTTTCATCCCATGGCACGCTTAACCCTTCCGGGATAGTCATCTGCTTGCTGTTTCGGGCATAGAGGATATGCTGCAGCCGGGCTGTTATATCCACCTTCGTCAGATACGTCGACTCCATGTCGGTGACGATTTCCAGCATCTCCAGCAGCTGACGAACGAGGCTTTCAAGGGATTGCTCGGTGGCAAGGGTTTCTGAAACGCGAGCGAGGATAAGATCCGACATGACGTAGAATGACTCCCAGGCAGAAGACGTCTGCATCTGCATGTTATGCTGAATTTTTAGGCTTCCGGCATAGTAAAACATGAATATAGAAAATTTAATATATGCAGAGGTAGGCAGCAGGCGGGAAAAAAAGCCCCGTTGTTGAGAACGGGGCAAAGACATCTTGATTACGGAATGATGTTCTCTGGTCAAAGTGAGAACATGCCTGACTGTAGCGTTGAAAAGTGCAGTTAGAATGGAGAAATCATGGAGAAAGCGGCGACAAGCCGTTACCCTTAGCCAATGATGATGTCAAAAGGATCAACAAGATGAGATTTCTGCTACTGGCGCTGGCGCTTCCCCTGGTTGCCTGCACCGCAAAAACAACCCCACCCGATGCCCCGAAACCGCCGCACGCCGTGGGCATGGCGAACCCGGCTTCCGTTTACTGCCTGGAAAAGGGCGGGGAACAGGTCCCGATTCAAAGCCCGCAGGGGGTCCGCACAGAGTGCAAGCTGCCCGGTGGCGAAGTGATCGACGAATGGACGCTCTATCGTCGCGATCATCCGCAACCTGCCAGGTGACAGAGGGACAGTAGCTGCGATACACTTCTCTTTAGGATTATTCTTAGCCAATTTCTGGCTACCGTTACCGCGAGAGAAGTATGTTTCAGCTTAAACCGGGCAGCGTGGCGATGATCGTCGGTGCCCGCACGGCGTCAGGCCGTCGCAATATTGGTAAATCTGTGGAGCTATTTGGTCTCTGCCAACCCGGCCAGCGTTTCGTTAACCCGGTCAACGGCGTGATGACGCAGTTACCCGCAAGCGCGGACCGCGCGCTCTGGCTGGTGACGGGAGACGTCTACGCCTTTGACAATCAGCACGGCTTTGCGTTTGTTCGCGCCGAACACCTGATGCCGCTCACCCCGGACGAAGCTCCGCAAATTCAGGATGAGCTGACGGTCGGCTGATCACAGATGGCGCAGCCAGTCGGCTAAGACCAGAGCGTGATTCTGCTTCGTGTCCTTCGCGCCGTAGAGCAGGGTTACGGTCTGCTTTTTCGCCAGCGCCGCCAGACGCTCTCCTTCGTCCTTATGCTGCGCCAGCTCTTCCTTGTAGGCTTTAGTGAAGGCCGCGAAATCAATCGCTTCGCTATGAAAGTCCTTGCGTAACGCGCTGGACGGTGTGAGCGTTTTACACCATTCGTCATACGCGAGGTCCGTTTTTTTCACCCCGCGGGGCCAGAGCCTGTCCACCAGAACCCGATAGCCATCGTCCGGGCTCGCCTGTTCATAGACGCGTTTGCACTGAATCATGATTCCACCCTCCCAATTTAAGGTATTGTGATAATTGCAGAAGATCGGTAGTCTGAGGTTCCTTATGTTATCTGATAATACTCTGGCATAAGGAACCTTTCATGGAACACCTCCCGGTTAAAACGACGCTGCGCATTGCGCTGGTTGGCGATTACAATCCTGATGTTATTGCACACAAGGCGATCCCGCTGGCCATTGACGACGCCGCCGCGGTCCTTGACCTCACCGCCGATTACGACTGGCTTGCCACCACGGAATTAACCAGTTCTGAGGATCTGGTGGGCTACGATGCCATCTGGCTGGTTCCCGCAAGCCCCTATAAAAATACCGAGGCGGCCTTTATTGCCGCACGCTACGCGCGTGAAAACAGCATTCCGTTCCTGGGCACCTGCGGTGGGTTCCAGCATGCGTTAATTGAGTATGCCCGTAACGTGCTGGGCTGGAGCGACGCGGCACATGCTGAGACGGATACCGAAGGTACGATGGTGATTGCGCCGCTGACCTGCTCGCTGGTGGAGAAAACCGATGCCATTGAGCTGCGCAATAATACGCTGATCGCGAAGGCCTACGGAAAGCCGGAAATCGTAGAGGGTTATCACTGTAACTATGGCGTATCGGCGGCGTTTGCTCAGGAACTGGAGAGCGGTGATATGCGCGTGACGGGCTGGGACGAGCAGGGGGAAATCCGCGCTGCGGAGCTGGTGACCCATCCGTTCTTTGTGATCACCTTATTTCAGCACGAGCGTGCTGCGCTGGAAGGGCGTCCGGTGGTGCTGGTGCAGGCAATGCTGCGCGCGGCGCGCGGGTAAAAAAGGCAGACCCGATGGTCTGCCACCGTGTTTATCGGGGCGCGATTTCCCGGTCGCGCCCGGCAAGTACGCCGCAGATGGCCATGACGACAGCGGCCAGCGCGCAGGCGAGAAGCGGGATCCGCCAGTCTCCAGCCGAATCGTGAATTTTACCCATCAGCGGCGGACCGCAGGCGGCGAGCAGATAACCAATAGACTGTGCCATACCGGACAACGCTGCCGCCTGGTGTGCGGAGCTGGCGCGCAGGCCGATGAACGTCAGGCCGAGGATCATCGTTGCCCCGGTACCAAAGCCAAACACCAGCGTCCACATCACCGCCATCTCAGGCATAAACCACAAACCCGCCGCGCTAACCGCGCACATCAGCCCAACCGCCCCGGCGATGGTTCGCTGATCCTTCAGGCGCTGGAGGACGAGCGGAACGGCAAGCCCCGGCACGGCCGTGGCGAGCTGTAAAAGGCCGTGCACCGAGCCGGCCTGCGCTTCGCTGAAGCCATGGCTGAGCAGTATTGCCGGCAGCCAGCCGATGATAACGTAATAAATCAGCGAGTTAATCCCCAGAAAGAGCGTCACCTGCCAGGCGAGTGCCGAGCGCCAGATCGCGCGGTTATGCAGCGCGCCTGCGCCCGTTACCGTTGCGACGTGTTTTTGACGCCACTGCGGCAGCCAGAGCAACAGCGCGATCAGCGGAAACGCCATCAGCGTCAGCAGCGCGCCATGCCAGCCCGCATCACCCTGCGCCAGGGGAACAATCAGCGCCGAGCCTAACGCGGCAGAGACACCCATCGTCAGGGAATAGGCGCCGGTGAGTTTTGCCACCTGACCCGGAAAGTCACGCTTAATTAAGCCGGGCAGCAGCACATTCCCCAGCGCGATCCCGCAACCAATCACCGCCGTTCCGATGAAAAGCAGGGTAGCGGAGGGCAGGGAGCGAACCGCAATCCCGATGCAAATCAGCATCAGGGCGATAAACAGGCTGCGCTCCATGCCGATACGCCGGGCAACGCCCGCCGCGAGCGGGGAGACAAGAGCAAAGGCAAGCAGGGGCAGGGTGGTCAGCAGACCGGTTTGCGCCGTGCTTAAGCCATAATCAAGGCGAATGGTATCGAGCAGCGGCGCTGCGCCGGTAAAGGTGACGCGAAGCGTGGTGGCAATCATCAGGATGCCTGCAATCAACAGCGCGCCCTGTTTTCCTGAGGTGCGAAGAGCAGTAGTCATTGTGTTCTCATACGTTCAAGCGAGCGCACACAATACCGATTTTCTCCGCGGTTGAAATCAGGCTAAAATGACAGTTTATCGCTAATATCGGACAACCTGATGATTGGTCTGGGACTGGACGGCTACGATCCTGATAGCCAGCACGATGCGGCCGTCGCGTTTCGCATCCGCGTGGTGACGGAAGAACAATATATTCCGCAGCATCAACACCGTAAGGGGCAGCTGATTCTGGCCCTTGGCGGCGCGATCACCTGCGAAGTGGAAAATGCGATGCTGATGGTACCGCCCCAGTATGCCGTCTGGATCCCAGGCCAAATGCCGCACAGCAACAGGGCCACGCCGGGGGCGCAGCTCTGCTTTTTGTTTATTGAGCCTGGTGCCGCCAGCCTGCCCGACCGCTGCTGCACCCTGAAAATCTCTCCTCTGGTACGGGAACTGATTTTATCCCTGGCGGAGAAATCACGTGAACAGCTGCATCTTGCGGCCACATCGCGTCTGGTGGACGTCCTGTTTGACGAGCTGCCGCTCCAGCGCCAGGAGCATCTGCAGCTGCCCGTCTCTCCCCATCCTAAAATTCGGCTGATGAGCGAGAAGATGGCGGAAGAGCCCGCCGCCTGGCAGACTCTGGCGCAGTGGGCAAGCCATTTCGCGATGAGTGAACGCAACCTGGCGCGGCTGGTGGTCAAAGAGACCGGTTTAAGCTTTCGCCGCTGGCGTCACCAGCTTCAGCTGATCGTGGCGTTACAGCATTTGATTAGCGGGAAATCGGTGCAGCAGGTGGCACAGTCTCTGGGCTATGACTCTACCACCGCGTTTATCACCATGTTCAAAAAGGGGCTGGGCCAGACGCCGGCGCGTTACATGGCCAGCCTGACTATGACTTCCCGATAAACAGGGACACCAGCCCTGCCGCAATCAGCGGGCCTACCGGCACGCCGCGGAAGAGCGCCACGCCGAGTACCGTGCCCACCAGCAGGCCCGCCACCAGCGAGGGCTGGCTGCTCATCAGCGTCACGCCGCGTCCGCCCAGCCACGAAACAAAAATCCCCACCGCGATCGCCACCAGCGATTTCCAGTTCACAAACGAGTGCAGCAGCGTTGAGGCGGGAAGGGTGCCGCTGGCGATGGGAGCCATCACCCCGATGGTTAAAATGATGATCCCGATGGTGAGGCCTTGTTTTTCTATCCACGGGAAAAAGGTATTTAACGGAGTCACGCGCACAATAATCAGCACCAGAATCGAGATGGCGACGGTGGTGTTATGGCTGATAAAGCCGAGCGCGGCGAGCGCCAGAAGAATGAGCAGAGTCGGGTCAAACATGGAGGATCCTTGCCAGAATAATTATCCTGCTTACTTTACGCGCAAACGCGGCGGAGGACAGCGTTTAAAAGATTTTATCGCTGTCATTACCCTGTCATTTACGCGGATTAAAACGAAGGCAGGTATCGCAAAGGGATCGCCATCATGAACGATCACATGTTTGTTGAAACGCTCATTATCTCCTCATCATTTTTCGCTATTGCCGTGATTCTCGTCGCCTCCGTGCTGTTTCTGGAAAGAAGAGGCTAGCGCCGTCACGACGACGGCTTATGGAAGTTTACAAGCTCAGGACGGGCAATGCGCAGGTAATCCTGGGTGTCCATGATCACGGATTTCTCCAGTAAACCGGCGTTAAAGGCAATTTCGTCGAAACGCTCGAACAGCAGCGGGTCGGCCACCAGCGCCAAATCAGGATGGAAGCTAAAGGGCGGGATCGCGCCAAAAACGCAGGCGGTAAGGGTATCGACCTCGGCCGGGCTGGCGAGGGAGGCTTTAAGCCCGCCAAAATGGCTGGCAAGCTGGCTCAGATCGGCCTGCAGGTCGGCGGCCAGAATCGCCAGTACGTGTTTTTTAACGCCGTTGCCCTTCACCTTGCAGACCAGGGCTTTTGCCCCCTGGCGCAGATCGGTCCCGCGAATTTCACTCACCGCTTCGCATTTCCCCACCGCTTCGTGCTCCATGACGCGAAAACGCGCGCCCTGCTCGGTGAGTAAGGTAATCAGCTGATGGTGGGTACTTGTCCCCATAACGTCGTCAGTCATCATAGTTTTCCCGGTGATAATCCAGTATGCAGCTTGCTACATTAGCACGGGATAAACGGGGTCGAAAGAAAACAGCCAGCGGATTCGCTGGCTGTTGGGTTATGCGTTGCTGGTAGCAGATTGCTTGTGGAACAGCTCCCTGAACACAGGATAAATATCATCCTGATCGCGGATATGCTGCATGGCAAAGTTATCGAACATGGACTGCAGATGCTCATATTCCCGCCACAGGGTCTGGTGGGCGCGACGGGTGATTTCGATATAGCTGTAGTAACGCACCACCGGTAGAATTTTCTTCGCCAGGATCTCGTGACACAGCGGTGAGTCGTCGGCCCAGTTGTCGCCATCCGACGCCTGCGCGGCATAAATGTTCCACTGCGCCGGGTCGTAACGCTCTTTCACTACTTCATCCATCAGCTTCAGGGCGCTTGATACGATGGTCCCCCCGGTCTCCTGGGAGTAGAAGAACTCATGTTCATCCACCTCTTTGGCCTGGGTGTGATGGCGGATATAAACCACTTCCACGTTCTTATAGGTTCTGCTCAGGAACAAGTAGAGCAGGATATAGAAACGCTTCGCCATATCCTTGGTGGCCTGGTCCATCGAGCCGGACACGTCCATCAGACAGAACATGACCGCCTGGCTGGAGGGTTCGGGACGTTTTTCGTAGTTCTTGTAGCGCAGGTCGAAGGTATCGATAAACGGCACGCGGTCGATCTTCGCTCTTAGCTCGGCAATCTCTTTACGCAGGCGCTCCTCTTCCAGCAGCTGCGCCGGCTCCGTGTTTTCCACGACCTTCAGGCTGCTCTCCAGCTCGCGCAGTTCGCGACGTTTGCCTGCCGTCATGGCCGTGCGACGCGCCAGAGAATTCTGCAACGAACGCACAACGCTGATATTGGCGGGCACGCCGTTAGCGGTATAGCCCGCGCGATGGGTTTTATACTCGTTAAGCTGACGATGCTGATTCTTTTTCAGGTTCGGCAGCGCAAGGTCCTCAAACAGCAGGTCGAGATATTCATCTTTCGAAATCTGGAAAACGAACTCATCCTGGCCTTCACCGTCCTGGCTGGCCTGCCCCTGACCGCTTCCTGAACCACTGCCGCCGCCCTGAGGGCGCTCAATTCTGTCGTTCTGAACGAAGTGGTCGTTACCTGGATGAACGCGATGGCGCAGGCCGCCGCGCCCCTGATGAAACATCGGTTCGCTGATGTCATCGGTAGGGATGGAGACAGACTCGCCGCTGTCGACGTCGGTCACCGAGCGTTTGTTGATGGCCTCGGAGATCGACTGTTTAATTTGCGCTTTATAACGGCGCAAGAAGCGCTGGCGGTTCACCGTGCTCTTGTTTTTGCCGTTAAGACGCCGGTCAATAAACCAGGTCATATACCCCCCGTACTGCATTTGCCAACTTGCGTTTTTGTTGGCCCGGCAGGCGCAGGCGCTACCGGGCACTTGTTTTAGGACGATTTACGCACGCGCAGATACCATTCACAGAGCAGGCGAACCTGTTTGCGGGTGTAGCCTTTTTCCATCATACGGTCGACAAAATCGTCGTGTTTCTTCTGCTCGTCGGTTGAGGTTTTGGTGTTAAACGAGATCACTGGCAGCAACTCTTCGGTATTGGAGAACATTTTCTTCTCAATAACCGTGCGCAGCTTCTCGTAGCTGGTCCAGTTCGGATTGCGCCCGTTATTATGCGCTCTGGCGCGCAGAACGAAGTTCACAATCTCATTACGGAAGTCTTTCGGGTTGCTGATCCCGGCAGGCTTCTCGATTTTTTCCAGCTCCGCGTTCAGGGATTCACGATCAAACAGCTGGCCGGTATCCGGGTCGCGGTACTCCTGATCCTGGATCCAGAAGTCAGCATAGGTGACATAGCGGTCGAAAATGTTCTGCCCGTATTCTGAATAGGATTCCAGATAGGCCGTCTGGATCTCTTTGCCAATGAACTCGGCGTATTTCGGGATCAGGTAGCCTTTCAGGAACTCAAGGTAGCGTTCAGCCTGCTCCTGCGGGAACTGCTCGCGCTCGATTTGCTGCTCCAGGACGTAGAACAGATGAACCGGGTTGGCCGCCACTTCCGCGTGGTCGAAGTTAAAGACCCGTGAGAGGATCTTAAACGCGAAACGCGTGGAGAGGCCGTTCATCCCTTCATCAACCCCGGCGTAATCGCGGTATTCCTGGTACGATTTCGCTTTCGGGTCGGTATCTTTCAGGCTTTCACCGTCGTAGACGCGCATTTTCGAATAGATGCTGGAGTTTTCCGGCTCTTTCAGACGCGACAGGATGGAGAAGCGCGAGAGCGTTTCCAGCGTGCCCGGAGCGCATGGCGCATGCACCAGCTCACTGTGGTTAAGCAGTTTTTCGTAAATTTTGATCTCTTCGGAGATCCGCAGGCAATAAGGCACCTTGACGATGTACACACGGTCAAGGAAGGCCTCATTGTTTTTGTTATTACGGAAGGTCACCCATTCCGATTCGTTCGAGTGGGCGAGAATAATCCCGTTAAACGGCAGGGCGGAGATACCTTCCGTCCCGTTGTAGTTCCCTTCCTGGGTCGCCGTCAGCAGAGGATGCAGCACTTTGATCGGTGCTTTAAACATCTCGACGAATTCCATAATCCCCTGGTTGGCGCGGCACAGCGCACCGGAATAGCCATAGGCATCCGGGTCGTTTTGTGCGAAGTTTTCCAGCTTACGGATATCGACTTTACCCACCAGCGCCGAGATATCCTGGTTGTTCTCATCACCCGGTTCCGTTTTGGCGATAGCGATCTGCTCCAGTATGGATGGCCACACTTTCACGACGCGGAATTTGGTGATATCACCGCCAAATTCGTGCAGGCGTTTTGCCGCCCACGGCGACATAATGGTGCCGAGGTAGCGACGCGGGATGCCAAACTCTTTATCCAGAATTTGCGCATCTTCCTGCGGGTTAAACAGGCACAGCGGATGGTCGTTCACCGGGCTGCGTTCGCCGTTGGCGCTCAGCACGTAAATCGGTACGCGCTGCATCAGCGACTTCAGGCGTTCAGCCAGCGAGGATTTACCGCCGCCGACGGGGCCGAGTAAATAGAGGATCTGTTTCTTCTCTTCCAGACCCTGGGCGGCATGCTTCAGATAGGAGACAATCTGTTCAATGGCATCTTCCATACCATAGAACTCTTCGAACGCCGGATATCGGGCGACCACCCGATTCGAAAATAGACGGGAAAGCCGTGGCTCCAGGGCAGTATCAACCATGTTTGGCTCACCGATAGCCATCAATAGCCGTTCTGCCGCATTGGCATAGGCACTGCGATCTTGCCGACAAATGGTAAGAAACTCCTGCAGTGTGAACTCTTCGTCCTTGGCAGCTTCGTAGCGCTGGCGATAGTGATCGAATATATTCATGGCATGCCGTCCTTTCGTTTTTTAGCACAGGATAAGAGCCGTTCGTATGAGTAGTGGAGGCTCCCGGAAGAGAATCTCTCACACCCCACTGCCAGAGCAGCAACCTGTGTGCCAGGTCAGACGCTAAGAACCGCAGGTGTTCAGGAAAACTCTTCTTAAATTTAAGCGTAGATGGCATTTGCCAAACTTGCATGCTGAGAAAAACTAATTTCAATGACATATCAATAACTCATCCAAAAATTTCCACCCTGGTTATAAGGCTTAAGCACGTTTTTCATGCATCGGTCATATAAATGAAAGCGGGTTGTCATCTGAAAAGTTAAAAATAATGGGTTAATCAGACTGATTAGCAGGCAAAAAATTTTGGGATGTACGGGAATGGCGGTTACACTTCACCCGCTGATTATTTGACTACAGGAAAGAATGGATTGTGACCAAACTCAAACTTCTGGCATTGGGCATCCTTGCCGCGACCGCAGTTAGCACCGCTCAGGCGGAAAGTCAGTGGACGGTGGGTGCGGGCGTTGGCGTCATTAACAGCCCATACAAACAGTATGACCGCGATGTTTATCCTGTACCCGTTATCACCTATGAAGGCGATAACTTCTGGTTCCGCGGTCTCGGCGGCGGCTACTATCTGTGGAACGATACGGCCGATAAGCTTTCTATCATGGCCTACTACGATCCAACGCACTTCAAGCCAGGCGACAGCGACAGCCACGCGCTTCGCCAGCTCGACAAGCGCAAAAGCTCCATGATGGCCGGGCTTTCATACGTGCATAACACCCAGTATGGCTTCCTCCGTACAGCCCTGGCGGGTGATACGCTGGATAACAGCAACGGCTTTATCTGGGATCTGGCGTGGTTGTATCGCTATACCAACGGTGGGCTCACCCTGACGCCGGGTATCGGTGTGCAGTACAACAGTGAAAACTACAACGACTATTACTACGGCGTCTCTAAAAACGAGTCCCGTCGCAGTGGGCTGAAAAGCTACAGCGCCGATGATGGCTGGGATCCTTACCTGGAGCTGACCGCGAGCTATAACTTCCTTGGCGACTGGAACGTCTACGGTACCGGCCGTTACGAGCGTCTGAGCGACGAAGTGAAGGATAGCCCGATGGTTGATAAGTCCTGGGCTGGCATCTTCTCGGTGGGTGTGACCTACAAGTTCTGATTGTGCATTATCGCGGTGCAATCATTGCATCAAAACGGGGCGCTTGCGCCCCGTTTGCTTTGGTGTGGTGCAGCGACCTTATCGCTTAACGATGCGAATTGTCTGCCCTAAACGAGAAGGCTTTTCCTCGCTCGCTTTCTGCGGGGTGGTTACGCAGGCCGTTTCCACGCAGACGAACGTTTTGTAACCGTCATCAGGGATGTCGGCCATGCTGATGGAGAGTGCAGGCCCCGGGTTCCAGCCAACCACGTTGCTGTGATGGTGATGAACCACCTCAATGCCGCGGTTAAGAGCACCGTCGTGGATCACGCTGCACGCTTCCGGATGCAGATAGACGCGGTCAGTACGGTCAGGGAACGCCTGAACGCCGTCGCTCAGCTTACCTTCCTTCGCGTTATCAACTTTGTCGATAAAGGTATCGCCCAGGCCGCTCACCTTCACTGCATTGATGTCACCCACGTTGAAGTAGGTATGCAGGGCAGAGGTGGTCTCGAACTCGCCGTGGGCTTCCAGCTCAATCTCGCAGCTCTGACCCAGTTTGAAGCGGGCATACAGGGTGAAATCATGCGGCCACAGGGCGCGGGTTTCATCATTAGCCTGCAGCTCAAAGGTCAGCACTGCGCCGTTGTCATCTTCGTTATGCGCTTTCAGCGTCCACTGCTGGTTACGGGCGAAACCGTGAGAAGGCAAACCCGGCTGTACGGACGGGCCAAACCACGGCCAGCAGATCGGTACGCCGCCGCGAATCGCATCCCCTTTTTTGAACGAGGTGGCGTCACTCAGCCACAGCGCCTCCGCTTCGCCTTCCGGTTTCCAGGAAAGCAGGTGTGCGCCGTTCAGCGCCACGGAGGCTTTAACGCGCGGGTGGTCAACGACGATAACGTCGGCACCGTCAATCTGACGGCGGGAGAGCACAGGGGTAAGTTGTTCGACTACCGGAAGTGCAAAAATTTTATTTATCATTAAGCAATCCTCTGTCTAAAAAACAATAAAAAAGGCGACCGAAGTCGCCTTTTTGGATCAATCACTCATCTCAACTTATTTGGAGATGTGAGCGATCAGGTCCAGTACTTTGTTAGAGTAGCCGGTTTCGTTGTCGTACCAGGAAACCAGTTTCACGAAGTTGTCGTTCAGTGCGATACCTGCTTTAGCATCGAACACGGAAGTGCACACTTCGCCGTTGAAATCGGTAGATACAACGTCGTCTTCGGTGTAACCCAGAACGCCTTTCATTGGGCCTTCGGAAGCAGCTTTGATTGCTTTCTTAATTTCTTCATAAGAAGCAGCTTTTTCCAGACGAACGGTCAGGTCAACAACGGATACGTTAGGAGTTGGAACGCGGAACGCCATACCAGTCAGTTTGCCATTCAGTTCTGGCAGTACTTTACCTACAGCTTTAGCAGCACCGGTAGAGGATGGGATGATGTTCTGAGCCGCGCCACGGCCGCCGCGCCAGTCTTTGTGAGACGGGCCGTCAACGGTTTTCTGAGTAGCGGTGGTCGCGTGAACGGTAGTCATCAGACCTTCGATGATGCCGAAGTTGTCGTTGATCACTTTAGCCAGCGGTGCCAGGCAGTTGGTGGTGCAGGATGCGTTAGAAACGATGTCCTGGCCAGCGTAAGTTTCGAAGTTTGCACCGCGAACGAACATTGGGGTGTTGTCTTTGGAAGGACCAGTCAGAACAACTTTCTTCGCACCCGCAGTGATGTGTTTACGTGCAGTTTCGTCGGTCAGGAAGATACCGGTTGCTTCAGCAACAACGTCAACACCGATTTCGTTCCATTTCAGGTTAGCTGGGTCTTTCTCAGCAGTAACGCGGATGGTTTTGCCGTTAACAACCAGGTGGCCGTCTTTCACTTCAACGGTGCCGTCGAAACGACCGTGAGTTGAGTCGTACTTCAGCATGTACGCCATGTATTCAGCGTCCAGGAGATCGTTGATACCAACGATTTCGATGTCAGAACGTTTCTGAGCAGCACGGAAAACAATACGGCCGATACGGCCAAAACCGTTGATACCTACTTTGATAGTCATATATTCCACCAGCTATTTGTTAGTGAATAAAAGGTTGCCTGTAAAATTACAAAAACCTTACGCAGCGTCAAGCGGAATCGTGTCAATCATTGCGACAAATCAATCCTGTGACTAACGTTTGTGCGACTGACTCGCCTCACTTTCCCTTTGAGCTTGCAACCACATGGGGGCTGCGTCCGGAATTTTAAAGTCCTCGCAGGATAAAAATGTGAACGTGATCACAATTGCCTGACCGCCTTTTCGCGACACATAAGTTTAGAACAAAAGTGCACGCAAGGGTGTTAATGTTTTGTTAGAATCCGGGTTAAAAGATGTCTGTTTCTACAGCGAGATGTAAGCATATGTCGAACCAACATAACCCTGACGATTTGAAAAAAAACCTCACAGAAATGCAGTTTTACGTGACCCAGAATCACGGCACGGAGCCGCCATTTACCGGGCGATTACTGCACAACAAGCGAGACGGTGTCTATCACTGTCTGGTCTGCGATGCCCCGCTGTTCAATTCACAAACGAAATACGACTCAGGCTGCGGCTGGCCGAGCTTTTACGAGCCGGTGAGCGATGACGCAATCCGCTATCTGACCGACTCGTCGCACGGTATGGTGCGCACGGAAATTCGCTGCGGTAACTGCGACGCGCACCTGGGGCACGTCTTCCCGGATGGTCCTCAGCCAACGGGTGAGCGTTTCTGCGTGAATTCAGCCTCAATGAGCTTCACCGATGATGAAAACGGCGACCAGATTAAGGGTTGAAAAAACGATTCAGCAAATTATTCCTTTGAAAGGGAGAGATCGTGAATATTGAGGACATGATTAACGGGATGACCCCGGAAGTTTATCAACGTCTGGTGACCGCCGTTGAGCTGGGAAAATGGCCGGACGGTGTGGCGCTCACGCCTGAGCAAAAAGAGAACAGTTTGCAGTTGGTGATGCTGTGGCAGGCGCGCAATAACACCGATGCGCAACACATGACTATCGACACTAACGGTCAGATGGTGATGAAGAGCAAGCGCGAGCTGAAGGAAGATTTTGGCATCACGCCGAAGCCGATTGCGACGATCAAAATGCAATAACGGTGCGGGTTGATGCCCTCACCAGGCCCTCTCTCTGTGGGAGAGGGCCTGTGTCTTACTACTTATGCGGGATCCCGAGCGACTCCGCCAGCTGTTTCGCTAACTGATTATTGTCGTCCGCTCCGTACTCCCAGAACATCGCCCCGGCGAGGCCTTTCTCTTTGATGTAGTCCGCCTTGATCGCGACAGAACGCGGATTCTCATACGAAATCGCAAACAGCGCGTTGCCATCGGCACCCTTTGCCGAGAGCCACGGTACCTTCGCCTGGTCGTCCCAGTGTTCGGTAAAACGTTTCTGCGGATCGTTCAGCAGCTTCTTCACGATATCGTTGTACTTCACGTAGGTATCTTTAGTCAGGTCATAGCCGAGCGACTTAAACAGGGCGATCTCCTGCGGTCCAAAGTAGGGCTGTGTGACCGGATTTTTTTGCGCGTCCGGCTTGCTCCAGTCAATGCCCGGTTCAACCGCACGTTTCGGTACGCGGCCGTAAAAACCGATCCCGAGGTTCATCTGCTTCGGCTTAAGTCCGGCGGCCAGATAGTTGTTCACCACAAAATCGACGCTGTATTTGTCGGCGGCAGCCACCGTTGGCCAGGCGCTGGAGTCATACAGGTTCGCGTTGAAGTACTGTGTCCCGTACGCCATGTCGTAGGTCATCAGGTTGATGTAGTCGAGGAGCGGGGCGATGGCTTTGACATCCACCCAGCTTTTCGGACTTTCCGCATTCGCGCCCACCGCAATGGTCACCAGCTTTTTCTGCCCGAACGCGTCGCGCATCTCTTTCAGCAGGGCGGTGAAGTTATCTCTGTCGGCGGGCTGGCTTGCAACCAGCCCCCACGCGCCGTTGACTGGATATTCCCAGTCGAGATCGATCCCGTCCAGACCGTATTTCTCAACAATTTCCTTCGTGGAGCGGATAAACACCGCGCGACTTTCTTTGGTTGCCGCTGCGCCAGAGAAACCGCGCGCTCCCCAGCCGCCAACGGAGAGCAGGACTTTCAGGTTCGGGTTTTGTTTACGCAGGGTCGGGATAAGGGCCAGATCGGATGCCACTTTTGGCGACAGCCAGATTTGATGCAGCTTCGCCGGATCTTTCAGCGCAGGGTTGGTCTCATCTTTCTCGTTGTTATAAACAAGACCAAACGAGTAGTTCAGATGGGTGATCTGACGAACGTCCAGTTTATTGATATCGCCACCCGGTCCGGCGGTGACGTCGCCACCCCCGTTAAAGTAGCCCACGGACATCAGAGGTGCGGCGGAAGCAAGCGACGCGCAAAGCAAGGGTAATGCTGCCAGCAGGGGCAAACGTTTCATACAAGTTCCTCTTTGACTTAATAAAAATAACCACGCCACAGAAAAGGCGTGGCGAAAAAAACAGCCTGAAGAGAATAGCATTGCCGCTTCGCTGAGGATGCGAGGGAGTTCACTTTATGAGGATTGGGGAGGGGTTTTGCCGGGTAAGCGTCAGCGCCACCCGGCTTAAAAGGCTACGCCTGCGTTTCCTGCCAGTCTGCCAGCGTATACAGCGTTGCACCTTCGGCGGCCATATCCATAAACGCCTGGGCGCTGTCCTGTGGTTGAATGTTCACCCCACGACAGCCGTCGGTGATGACGCTAACGGTATAACCCAGCTGGAGCGCGTCCAGCACGGTAAACTTCACGCAGTAATCCGTCGCCAGACCCAGCACGATCAGCTCCGTGATTTCATGGTGACGTAACCACGCATCCAGCGCCGTCTTCTGGCGATGCCCGTTATCGAAAAATGCGCTGTAGCTGTCGATAGCCGGGTTTTCACCTTTATGGAACACCGCGTCGATGGCCTTCTGATTCAGGAGCGGGTGCAGCTCCGCTCCTTCGGTCTGCTGTACGCAGTGATCCGGCCAGAAGGTTTGCGCCAGACCGTCGAGTTCACCCTGGGTGAAAGGCTCAACGTTGTGCTGGCTGGCAAAGCTGCCGTGGTTCGCCGGGTGCCAGTCCTGGCTGGCGACAACCGCTTCACCGCGGGCTTTGCACCAGCCAATCAGGGTATTTGCCACGTCAACGGTGCTGTCACCTTCGGCGACGGCCAGCGCGCCGCCCGCGCAGAAATCATTTTGCAAATCGACCAGTAGCAGGGCGCGTTGCTTCATGAGAGCTCCTTATTCGTCCGGGGTCAGCTCGCCGCGAAGGTTTTGCATCATTGCGCGGCGAATGGACTGAATGTCCAGATCCTGACTCAGTAAATAGTGAAGTTTAGTCAGCGTCGCCTCAACGGTCATATCGAAGCCGCTGATCACCCCCGCGTGCGCCAGCGCGTTGCCGGTGGCATAGCCGCCCATATTGACCTTGCCAGACATGCACTGGGTCAGGTTTACCACCACAATTCCGCGCTCGCTGGCTTCCTGAAGCTCCTTCAGAAATTCGCCGTTCTGCGGAGCGTTGCCGACGCCATAGGAACGGAGGATCAGCGCTTTCACCGGCTGGCGAAGGAAGTTGCGCACCACGTCCGCAGAGATGCCCGGATAAATGGTGACCACGCCAATTGGCTGCGGGGTAATCGGATGCACAATCAGCTCGCCGGCGGTGTTCGGTGCCGGAGGCGTTCCCAGACGACGGATATGAATACCCGCTTCCAGCAGCGGCTGCAGGTTAGGGGAGGCAAAGGCATCAAAACCGTCGGCATGGGCTTTGGTGGTGCGGTTGCCGCGATACAGGCGATTGTTAAAGAACAGCGACACTTCGTTGATCGGGTAATTCGCCGCCACGTACAGGGAGTTCAGCAGGTTGATCTGCCCGTCCGAGCGCAGCTCCGCCAGCGGTATTTGCGACCCGGTGACGATCACCGGCTTGCTCAGGTTCTCCAGCATGAAGGAGAGCGCCGAAGCGGTGAACGCCATGGTGTCGGTGCCGTGCAGGATCACGAAGCCGTCGTACTGGTCGTAATGGGCTTTAATGTCATCCGCGATGTGCTGCCAGTCTTCCGGCGTCATGTCGGAGGAGTCCATCAGCGGCTCGTATTCGTGGATGGTGAAGTCAGGCATTTCCGGACGGTGGAATTCAGGCATCAGCGCAAGCTGACGCTGCAGATGGCCGGAGACGGGGATATAGCCATTTTCAGAGCGCTGCATACCGATGGTACCGCCAGTGTAGGCTACATAAATCGATTTCTTCTGCATGGTAGTGAGTTCTTGTTCTTCAAAAGAAAAAAATCCCCTCTTCACGGGAAGAGGGGACGGTTTTTAACGGACGTTCGCGCAGGTCAGGCAAAACGCGTAACGACTTTGTGGATCGTTAAAGGCCGCGAGCTTATCGCTTTCCGCCTTCATCGCTTTCGCAGCCGTGGTCACCGGGGCCGGCAGGTACGCCTGCAGCGCCTCCGGCAGCATGGCGCGTACGGAGACGGACATACTGTCCATCACCATATCGAAGAACGACGGTTCGTCCTGATAATACTCAACGTGCCACTGCTTGAGCTTCGCCAGTTCGGCGGCTTTCTTCACCGCGTCGTCGAAGTCGCCCAGGCTGTCGACCAGACCGTTACTCTTCGCATCCTGTCCGGTCCAGACGTGGCCCTGAGCAATCTGGTCGATCTGTTCCGGCGTCTTTTTACGCGAGTCGGCAACCAGAGTGATAAAGCGTTTATAGCCGTTCTCAATGCTCAGCTGCATCATCTCTGAAACTTCCGGCGGCAGAGATTTGGTCATCGACACATCCGCCAGAGGCGACGTGGAAACACCATCGGTATGCACGCCCAGATAATCCAGGCTGTTTTCCACGGTGTTAATCACCCCGAAGATGCCAATCGAGCCGGTCAGCGTGCTTGGGTTCGCCACAATATAGTTGGCAGGCGTGGAGATCCAGTACCCGCCAGACGCGGCCATGCCGCCCATGGATACGACGACCGGCTTGCCAGCGGCACGCGCTGCGGCCAGCTCGGCGCGGATCACTTCGGAAGCGCTAACGCTGCCGCCAGGGCTGTTCACCCGCAGGACAATCGCTTTCACTTTCGGGTCAAGGCGTGCATCGCGGATTTGCGACGCGGTAGTATCACCCCCGACGTTCCCCGGGGTTTCCTGACCGTCCATGATAGCGCCGTTAGCAAACACCACGGCTACGCTGTCGCCGCTGTCGTCCGGCTTTTTCGCAGCATAGTCATACATGCTGATGGCGCTGTAGTTTTTGTCCTCTTTGCTCCAGCCAAACTGTTTGGTCAGGGCTTTTTCGATATCTGCACTGGTGCCCAGCGCGTCAACCAGCTTGTTGTCGAGCGCATATTTCGCGGTATCTCCGTCGACCTTGCGCAGTCCATCCAGCACGCCGCGAGCGCCAGGGAACACCTGCTCAGCGGTAATTTGACGGTTAGCGGCAACGGTACCCAGATAGTTCTGCCACAGCTCGCCAATCCAGCGGCTGTCCGCTTCACGGGCGGCAGGGGACATATCGTCGCGGATAAACGGCTCCACGGCAGATTTATAGGTGCCGACGCGGAAGACGTGGGTGGTGACCTTCAGCTTATCGAGCAGCGATTTGTAGTACAGGCCGTTGGTGGCAAAACCGTGCAGATCGACCGTTCCCTGTGGCGAAAGCCAGATCTTATTGGCGAAGCTTGCCAGATAATATTGCCCCTGGCTGTAGCTGTCGCCCACGGCAATCACCGGCTTGCCGCTGTCGCGGAACTCGCGCAGCGCTTTACCGATGTACTGCATAGAAGGCTGGTCGCCGCCGGCAAAATCTTTCAGATCCAGCACGATCCCGGTGATGTTTCGGTCGTCTTTGGCCTGACGGATAGTATCGACGATATCGAACAGGGAGTTCTCCTGCAGGCGGTCTGACGTCGCGCCAAACAGCTGGCGGCCGATCACCCCCAGACGGTTGCTGGTGGACGGTTTATCAACGATCACGCCGGTGATATCGAGTAACAGGGCCCCACGAGTCGAATGCTGCGCCTGATTCGCGTTGCTGATATGCATCCAGATGCCCGCGCAAACCAGAACCAGCAGGATGAAGAAGATGTTCATCACCAGGTTGCGGACGAAGTTGAGCAGTCGCCACGTCCATTTAAAGAAACCGGCAAAGATTCGCCAAAGGGTTCGCATGTATTCTCCCTAACCAGAAAATGACTGTTTCCGTCGCCACTGGACGGTAATGTTGGGTTATCGTAATGACCCAACCGCCACTTGTCAGCAGGAATCGCCTGCCAGGCTGTAACAAAATCTGCCGTCGTGTTAATTTTGTGAGTAAATTTCAAGAAAGGAGTTAACCAATGGATGCACTCGAACTGCTTGTTAACCGTCGTAGCGCGTCACGTCTGGCCGAACCCGCCCCTGCGGGCGAGCAGCTGGAAAACATTCTGCGTGCCGGTATGCGTGCGCCGGATCATGGCACGCTGCAGCCGTGGCACTTCTTTGTGATTGAAGGCGAAGGCCGCGATCGCTTCAGTCAGCTGCTGGAGCAGGGGGCAGTTGCCGCCGGGCAGGATGAGAAAGGTATCGACAAGGCGCGTAACGCGCCGTTCCGCGCCCCGATGATTATCGCTGTCGTGGCGAAATGCCAGGCCGACCATAAGGTGCCGGTCTGGGAGCAGGAAATGTCTGCCGGCTGTGCAGTGATGGCGATGCAGATGGCCGCCGTTGCGCAGGGTTTTAACGGTATCTGGCGCACCGGGCCGCTGACCGAGAGCGCCGCAGTGCGGGCAGGATTCTCCTGCGGTGAGCACGACAAAATTGTCGGTTTCCTTTACCTCGGCACCCCGCAGCTTAAAGCCTCCAGCACCATTAGCGTGCCGGACACCACGCCTTTCGTCAGCCGTTTTTAATTACACGCGCTAAACTGTCTGGATTCTGAGCATCCACCGCAGAATTCAGACAGTCATACTTACCTCTTTATGGAATGAGCGCTACCATAGCGCGATTGAGATGACAGGAGACGTCCATGAGCGAGCAAACCATTCGTTTAACGCAGTACAGCCACGGAGCCGGTTGCGGTTGTAAAATTTCCCCGAAAGTGCTGGAGACCATTCTGCACAGTGAACAGGCGAAGTTTGTCGACCCGAACCTGCTTGTCGGCAACGAAACGCGTGACGATGCGGCGGTTTATGACTTAGGTAACGGCACCAGCATTATCAGCACCACTGACTTCTTTATGCCGATTGTTGATAACCCGTTCGACTTCGGGCGCATCGCGGCCACCAACGCCATCAGCGATATCTTCGCCATGGGCGGTAAGCCGATCATGGCCATCGCCATTCTGGGCTGGCCGATCAACACCATTCCACCGGAAATCGCCCGCGAGGTGATTGATGGCGGGCGTTTCGCCTGCCAGCAGGCGGGGATTGCGCTGGCCGGCGGCCACTCGATTGATGCGCCAGAGCCGATCTTCGGCCTGGCCGTTACCGGCGTGGTGCCGACCGAGCGCGTGAAGCGCAACAGCACCGCGCAGGCGGGCTGCAAGCTGTTCCTCACCAAGCCGCTGGGCATTGGTGTGCTCACCACCGCTGAGAAAAAATCCCTGCTCAAACCGGAGCACAAAGGTCTGGCGACGGAAGTCATGTGCCAGATGAACCTCGCCGGCGCGGCGTTCGCCAATATCGACGGCGTAAAGGCGATGACCGACGTCACCGGTTTTGGCCTGCTGGGGCACCTCTCTGAAGTCTGTCAGGGCGCGGGCGTGCAGGCGCAGGTCAGGTATCAGGACGTGCCGAAGCTGCCTGGCGTGGAAGAGTACATTGCCCAGGGCGCGGTTCCGGGCGGTACCCAGCGCAACTTCGCCAGCTACGGGCACCTGATGGGCGAAATGCCTGAGGCGTGGCGCAACCTGCTGTGCGATCCACAAACCTCCGGCGGCCTGCTGCTGGCCGTCACGCCGGAATCCGAAGCCGAGGTTCAGGCAACCGCCGCCGAGTTTGGCATCACCCTGACGGCGATCGGCGAACTGGTGACCGCCCGCGGCGGCCGACCGATGATTGAGATCCGTTAATTCGATGCGGTTGTTTATTGCCGAAAAGCCGAGCCTGGCCCGTGCCATCGCCGACGTGTTGCCTAAACCGCATCGCAAAGGCGACGGCTTTATCGAATGCGGTAACGGGCAGGTGGTCACCTGGTGTATCGGCCACCTGCTTGAACAGGCGCAGCCGGACGTCTACGACAGCCGCTACGCCCGCTGGAACCTCAACGACCTGCCCATCGTGCCGGAAAAGTGGCGTCTTCAGCCTCGTCCGTCCGTCACCAAACAGCTCAACGTCATCAAGCGCTTCCTGCATGAGGCAACGGAGGTGGTCCACGCAGGTGACCCGGACAGAGAAGGGCAGCTGCTGGTGGACGAAGTGCTGGACTATCTTGAGCTGGCGCCGGAAAAGCGCCAGCAGGTGCAGCGCTGCCTGATCAACGACCTCAACCCGCAGGCCGTTGAGCGGGCGATCTCGCGCCTGCGTTCCAACAGCGAGTTTATCCCCCTGTGCGTCTCTGCTTTAGCGCGCGCCCGAGCGGACTGGCTGTACGGCATCAACATGACCCGCGCCTACACCATCCTCGGGCGTAACGCGGGCTATCAGGGCGTACTCTCCGTGGGCCGCGTGCAGACGCCGGTGCTGGGGCTGGTGGTGCGTCGCGACGAAGAGATCGAGAACTTCGTCGCCAAAGATTTCTTTGAAGTGAAAGCGCATATCGTCACGCCTAAAGACGAGCGCTTTACCGCCGTCTGGCAGCCGAGCGACGCCTGCGAGTCGTACCAGGATGAAGAGGGGCGTTTGCTGCATCGTCCGCTGGCGGAGCATGTGGTTAACCGCATTACCGGCCAGCCGGCCATCGTTACCAGCTATAACGATAAACGGGAATCAGAACCCGCGCCGCTGCCGTTCTCCCTTTCTGCTCTGCAGATTGAGGCCGCGAAGCGCTTTGGCCTCAGCGCGCAGAACGTGCTGGATATCTGCCAGAAACTCTACGAAACCCACAAGCTGATCACCTACCCGCGTTCGGACAGCCGCTATCTGCCGGAAGAGCACTTTGCCGGACGCCACTCGGTGATGAATGCCATCGGCGTCCACGCGCCGGATCTGCTCCCGCAGTCCGTCGTTAACCCGGACACCCATAACCGCTGCTGGGATGACAAAAAGGTCGATGCCCACCACGCGATTATCCCGACGGCGCGCGCCAGCAGCGTCAACCTGACCGACAACGAAGCGAAGGTCTATAACCTGATCGCCCGTCAGTACCTGATGCAGTTCTGCCCGGACGCGGTGTTCCGCAAGTGCGTCATCGAGCTGGAAATTGCCAAAGGCAAGTTTATCGCTAAAGCGCGTTTCCTCGCGGAAGCGGGCTGGCGCACGCTCCTCGGCAACAAAGAGCGCGATGAGGAGAACGACGGCACGCCGCTGCCGGTGGTCGCTAAAGACGACGAACTGCTGTGCGAGAAGGGCGAAGTGGTTGAACGTCAGACCCAGCCGCCGCGCCACTTCACCGATGCGACGCTGCTGTCAGCCATGACCGGGATCGCCCGCTTTGTGCAGGATAAAGATCTGAAGAAGATCCTGCGCGCCACTGATGGACTGGGTACGGACTGTCTCTTATACACATCTGACGCTGCCGACGACGGA